>CAVBJB010000114.1:0-1176 GCA_963595625.1 Lachnospiraceae bacterium
GTATGTCGCCGCCTTTCTTTTATTAAATCCTGTCTTTTTAAGACAGGATTTTTTTGTTTTTATAGGTTTCAGAAATTAGATATCAGAAGTCAGAGAATAGAGAATAGAGAATAGAGAATAGAGAATAGAGAATAGAGAATAGAGAATAGAGAATAGAGAATAGAGAATAGAGAATAGACTTTTCTCTATACATTTTATTTAGATCCCTCCTTCGTTGGGATGACAGTCTAAGTTTGAATTTTGAATTACGATTTACGATTTACGATTTACGATTTAATTTTTATTAAACATCTTTTACTTTACTACTTTGAGACTTTCGACTTTATGACTTATTCGCGTAAGGGATAGGAGCGGCATCCTTTTATTTTGATTTAGTTTTTAAGTTTGTAGGTTTTTATGTTTTAAAGTTGGTTATTATTTGTTAGGTGTTTTTTATTCTAAATAAAAGATATAGCGGATAGCCCGACCCGAGCTATCGGCTTTTTATGTTTATGCGTATTTTTGGCGAGGGTTACGCCCTAATTTTTTTGATACTCTTGATAGTTTTGTTGATAAAGTTTTTCGACTAATTGGATTGCTATATTTTCTGTAGCTATTTTTTGTAAGAATATATCGTTTTTAATGTTTTCCCAGATTTTATCTTGTTTTAGAAAATCGTATTCTTTTTTATTAAGAGCAACTAGCGTATTTATTAATGATTTATATAAATTTTTTGTAGTTAAGTTATTTTGAGTGTACGTTATTTGGGCTAAATCTATATTTGTAAATTGACTTATTAATTGGTAATAATGCTCGTTTTTATTGTTAAAAAAATAGTCGATAAAACTGTATACGAGTATTAAGTTTAGATTGAAGCCGGTTTTTGTATTTGTTGTATGTAAATACTCTTGTAATTCTTTTTTTGTGTTTATTGTTTTTCCGTTTGTGTATTGATCGGTTTGTATGTCGGTTTGTGTAAAGTTAATTTGTGTTTTTATTTTTGTTGGTTGAACTAATTTAAATTGGTTTTTACCTCTGTTTCTATAAATTATGGCTATGCTTTTATTGTCGTGGTAAACTCTTAGATTGCATATTGGACATTCAAGATCGTTATCTAAATTTACATACATTATTTGATTTATATTTTGTAATTGACATTGTGGGCAATTTCCGTTGAATGTTATTTTTTCCATATTT
>CAVBJB010000114.1:1186-6339 GCA_963595625.1 Lachnospiraceae bacterium
CTCTAGATCGTTGTCTGTATTTACATACATTTTTTGTGTGTTATTTTGCAATTGACATTGTGGGCAATTTCCGTTGAATAGTAGTTTTTCCATTTTTTAGTTTTTTTGTTTCTACAAATTAATATTATGTTAGAGACAAAATATGGCTTGTATGTATCTGGATTATAAAAAAAATTTAGGTTATATTTGCGGCAAATTATACACCTATTTTTTAGATGATTACAGTAAACGATGTAGCCGTAGAATTTGGCGGAACCACTTTATTTAGCGACGTAACTTTTGCTATTAATGAGAATGATAGAATTGCATTAATGGGTAAAAATGGAGCTGGTAAATCGACTTTATTAAAAATTGTAGCGGGTTTAAATAAACCTACAAGAGGAGCAATTTCTGCACCTAAAGAAGCTGTTATTGCTTATTTACCACAGCATTTATTAACTGAGGATAATTGTACGGTTATGGAGGAGGCGTCTAAGGCGTTTGAATCTGTTTTTAAAATGCGTGATGAAATTGAGTCTATTAACGAGCAATTAACTGTTAGGACTGATTATGAAAGTGACGATTACATGAAGTTGATTGAGCGCGTTTCCGAATTGTCTGAAAAATTTTATTCGATAGAAGAGGTTAATTACGAAGCAGAAGTTGAAAAGGTTTTAAAAGGTTTAGGTTTTACAAGGGAGGATTTTGGAAGAATGACTTCAGAGTTTTCTGGAGGTTGGAGAATGCGTATAGAATTAGCTAAAATTTTGTTACAAAATCCGGATTTAATTTTGTTAGATGAGCCTACGAACCACATGGATATTGAATCGATCCAATGGTTAGAGGACTTTTTAATAAATTCTGCTAAGGCTGTAATGGTTATATCCCATGACCGTGCGTTTGTTGATAATATTACCAACCGTACGATTGAGGTTACTATGGGTCGTATTTATGATTATAAAGCTAAATATTCTGATTATTTAGAATTACGTAAAGATCGTAGAGTGCACCAACAAAAAGCGTATGATGAGCAGCAAAAATTTATTGCTGAAAATAAAGCTTTTATTGAGCGTTTTAGAGGAACTTTTTCTAAGACAGAGCAAGTACAATCTCGTGTACGTATGTTAGAAAAGTTAGTTTTAGTAGAAGTTGATGAAGTTGATAATTCTGCTTTAAAATTAAAATTTCCGCCGGCTCAGCGTACGGGTCAATATCCTGTAGTTGTTGAAGGTCTGTCTAAAGCTTATGGTGACCATGTAGTATTTAATGATGCGAATATGGTTATTGAACGTGGTCAAAAAGTTGCTTTTGTTGGTAAAAACGGTGAAGGTAAATCGACCATGATTAAAGCTATTATGGGTGAGATTGATTTTGAGGGTAAATGTGAGATAGGCCATAATGTTAAGATTGGTTACTTTGCACAAAATCAAGCGTCTTTACTTGATGGTGATCTTACTATTTTTGATACGGTTGATCGTATTGCAGTGGGTGATATTAGAACGCAAATAAAAAATATTTTAGGTGCTTTTATGTTTGCCGGAGATGATATTCAGAAAAAAGTAAAAGTATTATCTGGAGGAGAAAAAACGCGTTTAGCGATGGTTAAACTATTATTAGAACCTTATAATGTTTTAATTTTGGATGAGCCAACCAACCATTTAGACATGAAAACTAAGGATATTATTAAAGAGGCTTTAAGAGATTTTGAAGGAACTTTAATATTAGTATCTCACGACCGTGATTTCTTGGATGGTTTAGCAGAAAAAGTTTTTGAGTTTGGAAACAAACGAGTTAAAGAACATTTTGAGGATATTAAAGGATTCTTAGCTCACAAAAAAATGGAAAGTTTAAAAGATATTGAAAAATAGTATAAATAATAAAAAAGCCTTTTGATCGCTATCAAAAGGCTTTTTTATTTATAAAAGTTCGAAACTAATATTTATGTTAACGTTTAATTCTAATTGCCCTTTTGTAAGGGTAGGAATTTCGGGATTATTAGGTTCTGAAACAGCGTCGTACATTTCGGTCTTAGCCATTGCTAAATAAGGTTGAAATACTTGATGGGAATTATCAGATATTAATATTGCTTTCCCGACATTTTGCCCTAAAGGCTTGGCAAAGTCTTCTGCTTTTTTCTTCGCGTTTAATACTGCTTTTGCTCTTAGTTCCGTTAAGTATTTTTCTGTTTCCGTACTTTTAAGTTCTATGTTGTTAAAAGCATTAGCACCGTCTGCGATTAAATCATTAATTAAAGCATCGTATTTATTTAAATCATACAATTCAATAGCAAACATTTGCGAGGCTTGGTAATAATCTTTCTTTTTATTATAATCTCTTTCTTTATACAAATTTACGTATGTTGTTTTAATGTGTTTATCCTCTATTTTATATTTTTTAAGCGTCTTCAGCATTTTTGTGACTATAGCATTATTTGCTGATTTTGCAGCCTCAGACTTATCATTTTTGGAATTAACTCCAATATTAATAATAGCGTAATTAGGTTCAATTTTAATTTCACCTAAGCCAGAAACATTAATTTGTGGCACTGTTTGTTTGTTTTGTGCTTGCATATTTAATGTAGATAGAAT
Organism: Lachnospiraceae bacterium; assembly: GCA_963595625.1. Classification (GTDB taxonomy): domain Bacteria; phylum Bacteroidota; class Bacteroidia; order Flavobacteriales; family Flavobacteriaceae; genus Flavobacterium. The sequence goes on from CAVBJB010000114.1 coordinate 3,754, forward strand.
AGCTGTTAAAATAAAAAGTATTTTTTTCATAATAGTTATGTTTATATTTGTTAAAACAATAATCTTGCCAAACACTATGGATCAAAATATTTATAATCTTTCCTTTAAAACTTTACAAGGTAAGGAAATCGAAATGTCTACCTTTAAAGATAAGGTTATTTTAATAGTTAACACTGCTAGTAAATGTGGTTTTACACCCCAATACAAAGAGTTAGAAATTCTTCATCAAAAATATAAAGATCAAGGTTTAGTAATTATAGGTTTTCCTTGTAATCAGTTTAACGGACAAGAACCTGGTACAGCAAAGGATATTAAAGAAGGTTGTTTATTAAATTATGGTGTTAGCTTTATAATGGCTGATAAAATACAAGTTAATGGTCCGGATGCTCACCCTATATTTGTTTATTTAAAAAATGAATTGGGCGGTTTTATAACTAAAGGTATTAAATGGAATTTTACTAAATTTTTAATTGATAAAAATGGTAAACCTTTTAAACGTTTTGCTCCAATAACCAAACCTTTATCAATGGAAAGTGACATTATAAAATTGTTATCTTAAATAAACCTCAATTTTAACTTGGGGTTATCTTTTTAATTCAACTTTATATATGGTAGAAGTTGTATTTGCATCGTCGTTATCCTCGCAAAGTAAAAAAGTTTTTGTTTTCCCAACCTTTTTATAAAGCGTGATGCCTTCTAATTTTTTTGTATCAGAAAGCAGGTAGATGCTTTTTATTTTCAAATTTTTAATTGCCATTGTTCCTAAAATAGTTCCTGCGATTTTACCATCGTTGTAGGTTGATTTATTATCTTCTGCAGTAGCTAAGAAATAAATGGTATCATCTACGATTGTAGCGTCTGAAAATCCTGTTTGAATGCCGTTTAATTTAGGAAGTTTTATATCGTGTAGTATGATGTTAAACTCTTCCGTAAAATTTTTGCCTTGAATTATGGCTATAAAATTTCGGTTGTGTTTACCGTTTCCTCTATTAAATAAATATAACTCATCTCCTTTAAAAAAGGCTCCTTCTATATTAAGCTCCTCTTTATCGATTTCTGCAAAACTTGCTATGGAACTGTATAATACATCTAACGGAATTTTATTGATAGTATTAGAAGATGGGGTACTCGTATTTAAAAACGCTCTATTTTCTTTAGAACCTGAGCCAAAAGTATAAAACGTTTCCTTGTTTTTTACTAGTGCTTCAAAATCTGGTTTTTCTTTTTTTGGGATATTTTCTTGAGGGTTATCTGTAAGTGGGAATTTATATAGATTTTTATTATCTAAGTTATATTGATAAAGGTACTGGCTATCATCAGCAATTAAATAAAGGTTTTGTTCCTGATATGCAATTCCCGATGCAGAGGATAACCCTGATATTTGTAATACTATTTCTAGAATTAATTTTTTCATTGCGCTTTATTTTTATAGTAATTTACGCAATTTTTAGACAAAGAGGAATAAAAAAAGCAGAGTTAAAATACTCTGCTTATGAATTAAGATACACAAATATCTAAATTAATATCTTCAAATTTTAAATTTCCGTTGGGTTTAACCTCCGTGTTTTGTTTAACTTGATTAGTTACAACAGTGTTAGCTTGAACTAAATCAAATTGTGAATTAATTAAACTATTTACGTGAGCTTTAGTTTCTTGGTCAACTTCGTTTCTTAAAATTTCGATTTGTTTGTTTAAGTTTTCAACTTTCTCAACCGTCATACTTAATTTTAAAGCTTTACTGTTAAGGATGTCGAATTCTTTATTAACAATTTTTAATCGTTGTTTTAATTCTTGAACTTCGTCTAAATCAACATGTTTAAGATCTTCTTTAAGCTCAGAAATAATTCTGTTATTTTCGTTGATCTCGTTTACTAAGTTGTTAGAAAGTTCATTAACTTGTTTTTCCCAATTGTATTGAAACTGGTATGTTAAGTTGCTATAAATAGATGTAATAGCATCCTTATTAGATTCGCTTAACTTTTCATCAGCTACAGAGAAATCTTTGTCGTATAAAGGTTTCATTTTAACATCCATAAGGGTGTAAAACTCGGCCTCTAATTCTCTGTTTTTGTTAGAATATTGTTCAATTTGAGCAATTTCTTCGTTAAATTTAAATACGGCGTATTCTTTAACCTTAAGTTCTTGCTTTTGTTTCTCAATTTCTTCAGCGACTAATTCAATGTTTTCTTGTAAGTTAACATTTGCAATAGTAAGCACATCTAATTCTTCTTTAGCTTCGATAGCTAGTTTTTCTAACGTAACTATTTTCTCAATTTTTTTATTGATTTCAGCCGGAAGAACCAAAGTATTTTGGTTTGCAGTTACATCACTTTCTACATTTAGAGTTTGAGCTTGCTCTACATCTAACTTTTCAGCAACTGGTTCAATAAGTTTATCCACTAATGAGATAAGCTTTGTACCGTTTTTAGCTTTAAGATAGGCTTCGTCAAGTAAAATAGTCTCAGCGTCTTTTCTATAAAAAGAATCTTCTTTTTTAAATACTGTAATTGTTTTTTCTTGGTTATTCCCCCAATTTTTAATTTTATAATTCCCGTCTGCTTTAAAGAAAACAATTCGATCCTCAAT
>CAVBJB010000115.1:0-6330 GCA_963595625.1 Lachnospiraceae bacterium
CTTTTTATTCTTACTAAGTACGCTTCCTATTTTACTATATTTTAGAAATGAGTATATTTTATTAGCTTTCTTTAAGTTACGTAAACAGGATTTTGACGGAGCTAAGAAAATTCTTGATAAAATTAAAAACCCTGAAACGGCTTTAGTTACTAAACAACAAGGCTATTATAACTACCTTAACGGAATAATGGTTTCGCAAACAAACTTAAACCAAGCTGAAAAATATTTTAAAAAAGCTATAGAACTTGGTTTAAATATGGACGAAGATTTAGCTCTTGCTAAACTTCAACTTGCCGGAATATCTATGACTAAGCGCCGTAAAATCGAAGCGCAAAAATATTTATCGGAGGCTGAAAAACTAGATAAAAAAGGTATGCTTAAAGACCAAATTAAAATGGTTAAAGCCCAAATGAAAAAAATATAAACACAAAATCCCTAAAATCGTCATTGTTTTTAGGGATTTTTTTTGGGGCGTTACCCCTCGCCTTACTAAGTTTTAATTTCTATACAAGTTATAGGATAGGCTCGGCGTCGGGTCATCCGCTATATCTTTTTATATCGTTTCGTTACCTCACTATATAAAAAGGATGCCGCTCCTACCCCTAACGCTTTATAAACGGTCGTATTAATTCACAAAAAAATCGCTCTTAGCAACTAAGAGCGATTTTTTTAATTTAATTCAATATAATTCCCTTTAAAACTTATAATCACTTCTTTATAATTTTTAAAAAAGTCTTGGCCTATATTACCGTAATTATTTGGACCATATACATCAATTTCATCCGTGTCTAAATTAACTTTATCTAATGCTATTTTATACTTTCCTAAGGTAAATATGGGCTGCTGTAGCTCTAATAATTTTTTTTCGTTAACTCCATTACCTGCACCTTCAAATTGCTTGGTAACGGTTTTAACCGAACCTAACTTTTTGTTATAACTTGTATAAAAAGGCTTACTTAATAACGTGTGGTTTGCTCCAGTATCTAAATTATACGGCTTTATTTGCCCTTTGTATTCTAACAATAAAACTCCGCGCAATTCTTCCAAAAACAAATTCTTATCTTTTGTAGCATAATTCTTATAGTTTTGGTTTAGGGATATTTTAGTATCACTGTAAACAATGCTTCCCAGCTCCTTAGCTATAGGAAAACCTATAATACCTCTAATTACATAAGCTCCGTTTGCAAAAGTTAATTCCTTAGCATCATATACTAAAAAGGGAGAATTTTCTATTTTTGTTGAACCTATATATAATTCAGGTGCTATGGCCATCTTAACTTTGGTGTAATTTCCTGTAAAGCTTTGTATTTCTATCCCTACATCAGGTAAAATCGTAAAATTAAGTTTTTCAGCAATTTCAGAATTTACTACATTTAATCCAGCTCCCGTATCAAAAACAAAATCAATAGGTTCATTTCCTGCTTTTACTGGTAAGGTTAATAATCCTGCAAGATCTTTTTTACTTTCAAAAACTTCAACTTCTTTATTAAAAACAACTTTTTGAGGTTTAAAGTCTGCTAATTGTTGCCATATCAAACGTTTGGTTTGAGCATCTTTTAAATCTCTTTGGCTTAAATTTTCTTTAAATGTGTTTAATATATACTCTTGACTTTCATAAGCCAATTTATAATCAAAAAGTTTAACAGCATTATCATTAATCAAACTCCACAGTTTTAAGTCGTTTCTTTGAGGCTGTTTTAAACGCAAAGTATCAATGTATTTTAATGAAACTTCAGGATTATTTGTCACATTATAATAATATGCTAAGTAGTAGTATTTATTAGAATCCTTTAATTTTTCTGCCGCCTTTTTTAATTCGTAATATTGGTGATTGGTTTTATATGCTTCTATTTTGTCTAACACTTTTGTTTGGGCTATTGTAGTTAGAGTTGTAAATAGTGTGCATAAAAGAGAAATTTTAATTTTCATAAAATAAGTAAATAGGTTAGTAAATTTATCGTATAAAAAAAGCTTAACTAAAAAGTTAAGCTTTTGTGTATTTTAGTGACATGTGGCGTCTAAATGTTTTTTAATTCCTGTTGTTGTACCATTACACGAAAGTATATCCTCAAAAGCAGGGATCACACCATTGATTTTAATTTCTTCTTTAGTTAAATAACCATCGTTATCATCGTCAAAATCTTTATAATCTGGTGTACCGTCTCCATCTGTATCTATTATATTTCCATCAGCATCATATCCAAATTCATAACGCGAAAGAATGCCATCATTATCATGATCTAAATAAAACACTTGATGTAAATTAAAAGTGAATATTAAACTCGAATACATTGGAATTCCATTTGATGAAGAGTTAAAATAAGCCAACCCAGAAGGTACAAACATGACTCCAGATCCGTAATTAGAAAAATTTAAAGTTCCATCAGCATTTATAGCATTATCTCCAGATCTAAATTCAGGAATAATTAATTGCCAACCTGCAATAACTCCTGTCAAATCAAAAGCAGCTCCTCTATCATTTGAATCAAATATTTCATTATCTAACGTTCTACCAACATAAGTAGTTAAAACTTGATCTGCTCCCGAAGGCTTTCTACCATCTGCCTCTGTATCTCCTTTAGAATCTAGTTTTAAATAGTATAATTTATAATCGATATCGTGTTTCCTTACCATTTTATACTGTAAAGGATACTCTGTTTGATCCATAATTGATATCCCACCAGTAGTTAAAGTATCAAAACTTACCGTAGCCACATCATCTCCATTACGTGTAACAGATAAAGTGTGGGTTCTTAAATACTCCTCAATCTTAATAATATCCTCAGAGTATACCTCTGCATAATCTCTAGGAGGGGTTATTTTGGTTTTATCGTCGTCTTTATTACAACTTACTACAAATAAAGAGGCAGATAATCCTAATATGTATAAAATTTTCTTCATTATATTATAATTATAAACGTTTGCAAGATACAATTTTCATTTATTTTTGTAATATATTTAAACATAGTTTTTTTAAATTAATGAGGATAGATAAATATTTATGGTGTGTCCGATATTATAAAACACGAAGCCTTGCTGCAGAAGCAATAAAAAAAGGTCACGTGAGTGTAAACGGACAAAGTGCAAAAGCCTCTCGAGAGGTATTTCCAACTGATAAAATAATTCTTAGAAAAGATCAAATAAATTACGAGTTAACAGTTTTAGACCTACCTCCAAATCGGGTTGGAGCAAAATTAGTTGATATTTATAGAAAAGATACGACCCCAGAGGAATCTTTTGATCATTTAGAACTTTTAAAACTCTCTAAACAACATTATAGAGCTAAAGGACAAGGACGTCCTACTAAAAAGGATAGAAGAGATATTGAGGATTACGTTGAAGGTCCAGAAGATACAGATGAAAATCCAACAGATCCCAATACCTAATATATATACAAGCACAACTTATAACATATATAAAACAACGCAATGAAAAATATTATTCTGAACAAAGAAGAAATAAAATTTAAAATTAAACGTATAGCTTATCAGATTTACGAAACTTTTGCAGACGAACAAGAAATAGTAATTGCAGGAATTTCTAAAAGCGGTTACACCTTTTCTCAACACATTGCAGATGAGTTAGAAAAAATTTCTGATATTAAAGTAATACGTTGCGAAGTAGAAATTAATAAAAACGAACCTTATAAAGAAATTAAAACATCTATCGACTCGTCACAATACAAAAACAAATGCATTGTATTAGTGGATGATGTTTTAAATTCGGGTGCAACTTTAATTTATGGAGTAAAGTACTTTTTAGACGTCCCATTAAAAAAACTCAAAACTGCAGTTTTAATAAACAGAAATCATAAAAACTTTCCTATAAAAGCAGATTTTAAAGGTATATCACTTTCAACTTCTTTGCATGAACATATTCAAGTTGTTTTTGAAGATGATGACCAATATGCATATTTAAGCTAAAAGAGCTAGGATATCATTTACTACCTCACTAGTTATTTTACCATCAGTTGTAACCGTAAATTTAGATTGATGGTAAAAATAACTTCTATCAAATAAATGTTTAGCAACAAATTCCATTAATTCTTCGTTACTCTTATCTGTAACTAAAGGTCGCTTATTAGAAGATGTACTTAATCGATCTACTAAATGTTTAATGGATGTTTTTAAATAAATAGAATTAATGTCTTTGTATTGTAATACTTCATGATTATTAGCATAACACGGAGTGCCACCACCAAGACTTAAAACATATTGTTGATTTAAATTATCTCGTAAGAATTGATGTAAAATTTGGTGCTCAAGCTTTCTAAAATGGATTTCTCCTCTAGTTTTAAAGATTTCTTGAACCGATTTTTGCTCTTTTTGTTCAATTAACGCATCTAAATCAAAAAAAGGCACGTTAAGTTTTTCGGCCAAAACCCTGCCAACAGTCGATTTTCCGGATCCCATGTATCCAACAAGTAAAATTTTATTCATTTATAACCCTCTTATAATAAATAACTTAATAATTAGCTTTAAAAAAAGGACAAATTTAAATGAAATTTCTCTTGGATTGTAAAAAAAACGTCCTATCTTTGCACCCGCAATCAGGAAGTTAATTCACGGTTGTTTTTAGAAGAAATATCTAGAAAAGACTTGGTAGCTCAGTTGGTAGAGCACATCACTTTTAATGATGGGGTCCTGGGTTCGAGCCCCAGCCAGGTCACAACGATTTTATTGAAACTTTTACTATTTATTAGTAAAGACTTGGTAGCTCAGTTGGTAGAGCACATCACTTTTAATGATGGGGTCCTGGGTTCGAGCCCCAGCCAGGTCACAACGATTTTATTGAAACTTTTACTATTTATTAGTAAAGACTTGGTAGCTCAGTTGGTAGAGCACATCACTTTTAATGATGGGGTCCTGGGTTCGAGCCCCAGCCAGGTCACAACGATTTTATTGAAACTTTTACTATTTATTAGTAAAGACTTGGTAGCTCAGTTGGTAGAGCACATCACTTTTAATGATGGGGTCCTGGGTTCGAGCCCCAGCCAGGTCACAAATATAAGTCAAGCTTACTAAGTTTGACTTTTTTTGTATTATTACATTATGGCCACGTGGAGAAATTGGTAGACTCGCCATCTTGAGGGGGTGGTGTCGCAAGACGTGTCAGTTCGAATCTGATCGTGGTCACAGAAAAAGGATTATGTATTTTTACGTAGTCCTTTTTTTGTTAATTTTTGTTAATAATCATTTATGATGTATCTTTATAAACTTATTAACAAACTAAAAATTATGAACGGATTTGAGTATTTTAAAAATTGTATTTCTAATGACTACGCTAATTTTAATGGTAGAGCTAGAAGATCTGAATTTTGGTACTTTACACTGTTTAATTTACTAACAATTATACTAATATATATATTTTCCAACCTAATTTTTGGTGAAGAATTTGCATCTATTTTAAATATTTTAATTAGCCTTTTACTGTTTACTCCTACAATTGCTGTAACCATAAGAAGGTTACACGATGTGAATTTGAGTGGATGGTTTATAGCAATACAAGTTATTCCTTTTGGTGGGCTATTCTTACTAATTAAATTTTGTCAAGATGGTGACAGACATACAAATAAATATGGAACTGATCCAAAAGGTAGAAGTTTAGAATTTGAATTTGAAACGATTCATAATCAAAAAATATAATAAAAAAGGGAGTGATAAAATCACTCCCTTTTTTAATTCTTTATTTTTTTGAAGCTTTATTAATGGCATCGCTTCCCGGTAATTTCATTTTTTGGGTTAAAACAGATAATTCACTTAAAGCAAAATTCCCCGTTAATGACATAACACTTACATTTGATGAAGAATTTTGATCTTCAACCAACATTAATAGTTCTGTAATTATATCATTTACTCCAGTAGATTTAACGTATATTTTTACGTTTTTCCCGTTGTCTGCAGATCGCATTAACTCCTCTAAAGTACCTTGTTTAAGGTAACTTTCTGCGGCAGCATTTAAAGCCTTTGCTGATGTTTGATCTTTAGATGTAAATAATTTTAAATGATCTAATTTTTTAATTAAAGCTAGGTAATTTTTAGTTTCTGCATCGTTAGCATCAACTTTAACCTTAGCCATTAAATCGAACATTTTTTTATTTACTACAACAGAATTTACTTTGTCATCTTTTTCAAATCTATCAAAAGGAGTTTGCGCATAACTTAAAACTCCTAATAACATGCAAAAAGCCAGTAAAACTTTTTTCATACTCTATTTTTTAAAAATTTTTTCTTTTACTTGAGCAAACTGTTTTACTTGTAACAAACTGTTTTGCCCTTTGTTTAAATGCATAGATATAGAGTCTAAAACAACTTTTGTTTGATTATAAAG
>CAVBJB010000116.1:0-6321 GCA_963595625.1 Lachnospiraceae bacterium
TCCCAACCTGTTTCTTGCTTTTGCCATCGTGTTTCCCAATAGTTTTGATCCATAGATAAATTACAAGGCGTTATATCGTTTTCGTTTTTAATTTCCTGCTTCATTTTAATCTGCTTTAACTTGTGTAAAATAAACCAAATCCAACATTGGTTAAGTGTTTAGACACAAAATCGAATTAATAGAACTCTACTATTTTCGCTTTTGCAAAATACTACAATATTTTCATGATTTTTGAATTTTTCCTTTTGATTTTATATTATTTGGATGTATATTAAGAGTATGAAACATTTCCGAAATTCTAAGCCACCAGGCTGTTTCGGCAATATAAATCCTTACACCAAAAATAGCGTGACCCGATGTACAACCACCTGCGTAACGCGTACCAAAACCTATAAGCAAACCTCCTAATGCTAACAAAATAATATGTTTAAAAGATAGAGTTTCAAAAAGCTCCGTTGGACTATACGCCTGCCCAACACTATCAAAACCTAAATTTTGTAAATACTCCGTGGTGTTAGCCGATATTTCAGGAATTTGGTTGTTCGATAAAAAATTAGCAGCAATGTAACCACCAATTACAGAACCTACTAAAAACAACAAATTCCATTGTTGCGCCTTCCAATTAAAGTCAAAAAAAGGGCACGTTTTACCCGCACCTAAAGCAGCACAAAGCGTCCTGAAGTTAGAGGAAAATCCAAAACTTTTACCCAAGTAAATTAAAGCTATCATTACCAAAGCTACAATTGGTCCGCCAACAAACCACGGCCAAGGTTGTAAAATCCATTCCATATATTTTAATTTTATGCAAATATGCAAAGGCTATTTAAACCCAAGTGTTACAAATGTTACATACAAAAACAGCTGTACTTTTAGCGTTACCTAAGCCTCTGCAAGCTACAGCTTAGGCCCGGGCTTTACGCTCTATCTTTTGTTTTAGCCGTAGGGCTAAAACAAAAGGATGCCGCTGCAATCCCTAACGCGCTGCGCCAAAATTAAAGTTTTGACCGGTTGCGTTAGCGGTTGGAGCGGCATCCTTTTTACGTAATGAAATGGAGTAAAAAGATACAGCGAAAGACGCGACCACTAAAAAACGATCGTAGGAGTTTTTGTAGTGGGAACGCCCAAAATAAAAAACACTTCAAGAAAAAATCTTGAAGTGCTTGTTGTATTATTCTTCGAAATCTACTTCGGCGTTTTGTAGGAATAAAATAGCGCGTTCTATGTCGTAATGTAACACGCGATCGTCTTGTACTAACGGAACGTCGATTCTAAATGTTTTTACAAAATTTTCTATAAATTCTGATGATTTTAATGGGCGTCTAAATTCTAATGCTTGTGAGGCGTTCATTAACTCAATGGCTAAAATTCGGGTTAAATTTTCTAGAATTTTGTAGCATTTTGTAGCAGCATTGGCTCCCATACTTACGTGATCCTCTTGCCCGTTGCTCGATACAATACTGTCTACAGAGGCTGGTGTTGCCAATTGTTTGTTTTGACTTACAATACTTGCAGCAGTATATTGCGGAATCATAAAACCAGAATTTAACCCAGGATTGCTTACTAAAAATGCTGGTAATCCGCGTAAACCTGAAATTAATTGGTAAGTTCTGCGTTCAGAAATATTCCCTAATTCCGCAAGTGCAATTCCTAGAAAATCTAGAGCTAAAGCCAGTGGTTGCCCATGAAAGTTTCCGCCAGAAATAATTAAATCGTCTTCTACAAATATATTTGGGTTGTCTGTTACAGAGTTCATCTCGGTTCTAAAAACCTTTAAGGCATACTCAATAGCGTCTTTGCTTGCTCCGTGAACCTGAGGCATACATCTAAACGAATACGGATCCTGAACGTTAGTTTTTGGCTGATCTATAAGTTCGCTGCCTTTTAAAAAGTCTAAAATTCTTTCGGCCGTAGTTACCTGCCCTTTGTGAGGACGGATAAAATGGATCATGTGATTAAAGGGATCTTTACGACCGTCAAAAGCTTCTAGAGAAACGGTTCCAATTAAATCTGCTAGGTAGGAAAGTTTACGAGCTTTAATTAAAATCGAAATTCCGTAAGCGGCCATAAACTGCGTACCGTTTAACAAGGCTAACCCTTCTTTAGATGCTAATTTTATAGGTTCCCAACCTAATTTTTGTAATACTTTATCTGCCGGTTGGCGGTATCCTTCATAAAAAACTTCGCCCTCACCTATTAAAGGCAAACACAAATGTGCAAGTGGTGATAAATCTCCTGAGGCACCTAAAGATCCTTGTTGGTAAACCACAGGGATAATGTCGTTATTATAAAAATCTACCAAACGTTGCACGGTTTGTAATTGCACCCCCGAGTAGCCGTAGATTAAGGATTTTATTTTTAAAAATAACATAAGCTTAACCACATCTTCCGGAACCAAATCTCCTGTTCCGCAGGCGTGCGATTTTACAATGTTTTCTTGTAATTGCGTAAGTTTATCGTTAGATATTTTTACGTTGCAAAGTGATCCAAATCCGGTGTTAATCCCATATATAGGTTCCGATTGGTCTTGCATTCTTTTATCTAAATAATTACGGCATTTTTCAACATTAACTATGGCGTCCTGAGAGAGTTCTAGTTTTTTATTTTGTTTGATAATTGCCTCTACCGCATCTATGCTTAAAGTTTCTGTACTGATATAATGTACTGACTCCATTTTATTATTAATTTTATTCAAAAATCAGTATTTAATATAATATTTACAAATTAAAATCACTTTTTATACACAAAAATTATACACATCATAATTTTAAAGTATAATTAATCAGTAAAATCAATACCTTTTATCGATTTTATATTTTTATTAGTAAACAGGGCTAAATATTTTAAAATGTAAAAAATTAACCCTACTTTAGCGCGCATTATTTAGAATAACAAACAATACAACAAAACATGAAAAATACAGCTTTAACACACGTTCACGAACAACTTGGTGCTAAAATGGTACCGTTTGCAGGGTATAATATGCCGGTACAATATGAAGGAGTAAATATTGAACACGAAACAGTTAGAAATGGGGTTGGTGTTTTTGACGTATCGCACATGGGTGAGTTCTTTTTAAAAGGAGAAAACGCATTAGCATTAATACAAAAAGTAACGTCTAACGACGCATCTAAAATATCTATTGGTAAAGCGCAGTACTCATGCTTACCAAATAAGGACGGTGGTATTGTAGATGATTTAATCATTTACCGTATGGCTGAAAATGAGTATATGTTAGTAGTTAACGCCTCTAACATTGAAAAAGATTGGAATTGGATTTCTCAGTTTAATGATTTAGGTGTTGAGATGACTAACGCGTCAGACAGCTATTCTTTATTAGCTATTCAAGGTCCAAAAGCGGCTGAAGCTATGCAAAGCTTAACAGTTATTAATTTAACAGAAATGCCATACTACTCGTTCCAAGTAGGAACTTTTGCAGGAGTAGAAAATGTAATTGTATCTGCTACAGGTTACACAGGGTCTGGAGGTTTTGAAATTTATTTTAAAAACGAAGATGCTGAAACCGTTTGGAATAAAGTTTTTGAAGTGGGAGCCGCTTTTAACATTAAACCTATTGGTTTAGCCGCTCGTGATACTTTACGTTTAGAAATGGGATTCTGTTTATACGGAAACGACATTAACGACACAACATCGCCACTAGAAGCTGGTTTAGGCTGGATTACAAAATTCGATAAAGAGTTTACAAATTCTGAAAACCTTAAAAAGGAAAAAGAAGAAGGATCTAAACGTAAATTAGTTGGATTTGAGTTATTAGAGCGTGGAATCCCACGTCACGACTATGAAATAGTAGATGCTAACGGTAATGTCATTGGTGTTGTAACTTCAGGTACACAATCACCTTCATTAAACAAAGGTATTGGATTAGGATATGTTACGATCGAAAATTCAAAAGTGGATAGCGAAATCTTTATCAGAATTCGTAAAAACGATGTACCTGCAAAAGTGGTAAAAACACCTTTTTATAAAAAATAATACAACAAGTTAGAGTTTCCGTAAAAGAAACTCTAATTTTTTTTGGAACAAATACAGAACTTATTTTATTTTTGTTGTCTTAAAATTAGACTTTAAAAAACATACATATCCCATGGGAAGAGCGTTCGAATTTAGAAAAGCTAGAAAAATGAAACGTTGGGCTGCAATGGCTAAAACGTTTACACGTATTGGTAAAGACATTGTAATCGCTGTTAAAGAAGGTGGACCTCACCCAGAATCTAACGCACGTTTAAGAGCTGTTATGCAAAATGCTAAAGCTGCAAACATGCCTAAAGAAAATGTGGAAAGAGCCATTAAAAAAGCAACTGAAAAAGATACAGCTAATTATAAAGAAGTACTTTTTGAAGGATATGCACCACACGGAATTGCCATTTTAGTAGAATGCGCTACAGATAACAACAACCGTACAGTTGCTAACATTCGTAGTTATTTTAACAAATGTAACGGAACATTAGGTACACAAGGATCTGTTGAGTTTATGTTTGACCACACTTGTAACTTCCGTATCCCTGCTGAAGGTCAAGATGTTGAAGAACTTGAATTAGAAATGATTGACTTTGGAGTAGAAGAAATTTTTGCTGACGAAGACGGTATCGTAATGTATGCTCCATTCGAGAGCTTTGGAGCCATCCAAAAAGAACTTGAAAGTAGAGGTATCGAAATCCTTTCTTCAGGTTTTGAGCGCATCCCGCAAATTACTAAAGAGCTTACACCAGAACAAGTGGCAGACGTAGAGAAACTTTTAGAAAAAATAGAAGAAGACGACGACGTAATGAACGTATACCACACCATGCAAGAATCTACAGAAGAGTAATCTTTTAAAAATAAACACCAAAATCCGGATAAGTTCTCTTATTCGGATTTTTTTTATATTCAACCGTTTATCGATAAAATAATCATCTTACCGAAATTAACAAATAACAAATTATGTAAAAATCTTAAAAAAAACAAACATAATTTAAAAAAAATAGTCAAATGACATTATTATATAAAAAATATTCTAGAAAATGAATTAAAAAAATAAAACTTAATAATTTCTAAAGACCTTAAATGTGTTAATATATTCATAAGATAAGCGTTTATATGCTAAAACACATATAAATCATGCTAAAAAATTACGCCACTACCTTTACAATCTTGTTATTTAGCTTATCATTTGGACAAGTTGGTATCAATACCAACAGCCCAAAAAGCAATCTGGAAATCGTAGGTTATCCTACAGATAATAATAGTAGTGATGGTGTCATCCCTCCTAAATTAACAAAAATAAATTTAGCTAATAAAACAACCACAGCTTACAGTACTGAGCAAATTGGATCAATTGTTTATGTAACAGATGTTACAGAGCCTTCAAATACCGCTCCATCGTATTCGAGGGTCAGCAAAATAACAAACCCTGGTTACCATTTTTGGGATGGCACAAAATGGGTTGGATTTGACACATCCAATGACCCTTGGGCAAATGTTACTACAGGAAATTATCAAGGGGTATATTTAGAAACAAAATCAACTGGAGAGTCCCGTAATACTCGTGAATCCATAAATTTTTTAGATTCGGGACGTATCGGATTTGGAACTCCTTATCCAACTTCTAGACTCCATATATCAAATTTTGGAGACACAACATCTGATCGCTTAGGTAAAAGTCAAATGCGCATAGAATCTTTTAATACAGGAGCTTCGCCAAATCCTATGGTCATTTTTGGAGGTTCTAGAGGGGATGGTACAGGTGCTGCGGCAAATTTGCCAGGATTAGACGATAATGACACCGTTGGACAATTGCAATTTGTAGCCTATAATGGAGTAACTCGTAATGGTGCCAAAAGTCATTTAACAGCTGCAAAAATGGAAGTGAAATTTAAGAAATTCGAAAACGATAATTTTAATACTGCTAATTTTGTTTTTGCATCTAGTAGATATAATGAAACAACAAATCAAAGCGAATTATCCCCACGATTCAGCATATTGGGAGATGGCAAAGTAGGAGTAAATTCAGAAACTCCAAATACGTCCTTTTATGTTAAGGGATCTATAGGTTCGTTTATATCAAATGCCACCACATTAAACAATGTCGGTACACCAACAAATATTTCTGTAACTGAAAAGTCGGTAATTCCTATAAGAATTAGTGCTGGTGCTACAACTTTTAATTTAAATGATGGTGTAGAGGGACAAAAGATAACATTAATAAACAATAGCGTAAGTATTATCTCAACCGGATCAATTTCTATCGAACCAAATACCGCTAAAGATTTTATATTTCATAAACCCGCTGATGAATCCGTTGGACGTTGGTTCCCTATTAAATAG
>CAVBJB010000117.1:0-1738 GCA_963595625.1 Lachnospiraceae bacterium
GTAACAACTCTAGCTCATCGTTAGATTCCGCGGAATATCCAGAAACAAAAACGCCTTTTTGACCTTTAAATTCTATACCATAAACAATACTTTGATCGTCAGGGTTTGTTGCTCCTTCGTAGCGGTAAACAATATTTATCATGGTTTTATCAAAATTTTGATGAAGCTCATTCTCAATCAAATTAAAATCTTCTGTGTAACCCTTTGCTTTTAGTTGTTCTAGAGCAACAGATGCAGATTCGTATTTAAATATTGGTTCCATTTAATTGTAATTTTAAAGTATAATTTATATTTGAACGAAAAATAAAAAGTAATTAGTATTAAAAAGCTCTTAAAATAAAGGTTTATAAAAAAAATAGTCTACATTTGCAGCCGCAGACCGCCTTATCGCTGGCTTTATAAGTCAGAGGAAAGTCTGGACACCAAAGAGTAGCATAGCGGGTAACGCCCGTCACTAAACGTAAGTTTGGGAGGACAAGTGCAACAGAAAGTATGTACAGGTAATGCTGTAGTGAAACCAGGTAAACTCT
The DNA here is from genome assembly GCA_963595625.1 of Lachnospiraceae bacterium. GTDB lineage: Bacteria > Bacteroidota > Bacteroidia > Flavobacteriales > Flavobacteriaceae > Flavobacterium. The sequence continues at coordinate 531 of CAVBJB010000117.1, forward strand.
ATGCGGTGAAATGCCATGTATATCAACATTTAAGGGTGACTCGTCCGTTGTTGAGGGGTAGGCAGATGGAGCTCTCGAGTAATCGTTAGCCTAGATAAATGATAAGGCATCTTTTTATAAAGATGACAGAATCCGGCTTATAGGTCTGCTTTTTTAAACGAAATGATCCAAATACGAAAAGTTTACTTTTCGTATTTTTTTATATAACAAATCCTTTAATTTTTGGATTTTGAAGTAAAAAATCCATGATATTAGGGTATTTATGTGCTAATATTTTACATTCATATGTAATTTGTAAATCATTACCTACGCAAACTATACGCTTAATTTCTGTTTTTTTACAGTTGTTTTTTATTTGGGACTTTAACTCTTTAATAAATTTATAATCGCTTTTATCAACCGTTATTTCAATGTTTTTAAGTAGTTTTTTAGAAAGATATCTTTTATTAATGTAACTACCAAAATGCACAATAAAAAGACTTATTAGTAAAAAGATAAAAGCAATCCCAAATTGTCCAAACCCTATACACATTCCAATAGCAGAAGCTATCCAGATTATACTTGCTGTAGTGAGACCGTTTATAGAATAGGCGTCTTTAAATATAACTCCCGCACCTAAAAAACCTACACCACTTACAATATATGATGCGATACGTGTAGCGTCTTGAGAGTTTCCTATTCCCATTTTGTAAGATAAAATTGTAAATAAACAACACCCTAAACTAATTAAAGTAATTGTTCTAAGTCCTGCTGATTTATCTTTTAACTCACGCTCTAAACCTAAAATAGCTCCAGATAATAAGGCAGTAATGGCTTTTAGCAAATCTAAATATTCCCAATGGTCGTTTATGTGATGTAGTTCCATAATTAAAATAGTAGGTCGTTTAAAAACAAAACAGCAACATAGAATACTATATTGCTGTTTGATAGGGTTTATTTTAAATTTTCTTTTAAAAAGAGAAGTAAATGTTGCCAAGATCTTTTTGCCATAACTTCATTATAATCTGCAGATTCGGGATTAGTAAAAGTATGTTTGCTATTGGCATAATAAATCATTTGACAATCAGCTTTTGCTTGTTTCATCTCTGTTTCAAAATTTTTTATTTCTTCTGGACTAACGGCTGCATCATCTGCACCATGTAAAACTAAAATTTTGGTTGTTAAGGGGCCATTTGGTCGATCCCCTTTACCTAAATTACCATGAATAC
>CAVBJB010000117.1:1748-6256 GCA_963595625.1 Lachnospiraceae bacterium
TACTTACTACTCCGGCAACCGGGAATTGGGCACGAGCAGTTTCTAAAGCTCCAGTACCACCAAAGCAATAACCAATAACTACAATTTTGTTAGGGTCAACGCCTAATTTAACAAGTTCTTTTAAAGCTAGATTAATGCGGTTATGGTACGCTTCTGGATTGGATTTATAAAAAGAAGAAAGTTTTTTAGCCTCCTCGTTTGTTTTTGGAAGATTTTCCTCTCCATAAATATCTGCAACAAAGGTTTTGTATCCTAATTTAGATAATTCTAAACTAGCAGTTTTTGCCTCGGTATCTATTCCTTTCCAGGCTGGTAAAATTAAAACTCCTTTATCAGAATTTTTTTTGGGAGAATGACTAATGCCGCTTAATTTTTGTTGTTTATCCCAATACGTTATGCTTTTTATATTTTGGGCTGATGTGTTGTAGAAAATAAATACGCCAAGTATAAAGAGGATGTTTTTCATAAAAAGTTTTGTTTTAAGCGTTTTTTTAAAATTTTAGAAAAAGGTACAAAAAAAAGAGGAAAGTTCCTCTTTTTAAATATTTTGAAATTTACTCTTCTTCGTCGTCAAAATCCTCTTCTTCGTAATCTCCATCGTATTCGTCATCGTCGTCATCTTCTTCTAATTCATATTCAAAGAAAGAAAATACAGTACCACCGTAATTACGATCAAAGGAATGAAATTCACAATCGTCTAGTTTTGTATGCTTAGAGTGCTCTACAATTAACATACCCTCAGGGTCAAGTAATTCATTTTCGAAAACTAAAGACACGATTTTCTTGAAATTCTCGTTAGACATGTCGTACGGAGGGTCAGCAAAAATAATATCGTAAGTTCCTTTATTTTTTTCTAAAAATTTTATTACATCAGATTTTATAGGCGTAATATCCAATTCAAACTCTTTAGCTGTTTTTTTAATAAAATTTACACAACCAAAATCAGCATCTACGCTTATAATAGGCTCGGCACCGCGCGATCCAAATTCATAAGACATATTACCGGTACCGGCAAAAAGGTCTAAAACTTTTAATTGTGTTAAATTAAAATGGTTACCTAAAATATTAAAAAGAGCCTCTTTGGCCATATCTGTAGTAGGACGAACGGGTAGGTTTTTTGGTGGGTCTATACGACGGCCTTTATATTTTCCTGAAATAATTCTCATGCGTGTAATGAAATAAAATATTTTAAATTTTGTTGCGCTGTGGCTTTATTTTTTGTTTCTAAATCCAAAAGGTTATATAATTCTACAAAACGTATATACGTATACGCTAGTGTATATACCGGGTGTTTGGTAGAAATATCTCCTAAAAAGTACGTTTTAATACTTTCTGGATTTAGTTGCAATTGCTCTAGTGTAAATAACAAATAGTATATAAAATCCTCCGGTGTTTTATGTAAGAAGGAATTAAATAGTATAAGTTTTTGATTTTGTACGACTACTAACTCAAAATGCAAATTTTGATAATGTATAAAAACTATTTTTTCCTCTTTATTTTTAGAAAAATCTAAAAGCTTTTGTACTAAAATAGTATTTACGTTTTTATAATCAAAAGTTGGGAAAAGGTCCAATAAAATGTTGTTTATGTTAGTAAACGGTACATATATATTGTGCATTTGGTAGCGATCTAGGGTGTCGTAAACAATTAAATCACTCTCGTAAACTTTTGTATTATATTGTAAGTATAAGCCTAAATTTTCGGGATCAAAAAATGCAGAAGGAACAAAGGTTGCATAACTGTTGTTGTGTAAAACAATTACTTGATCAAATGTGGATTGTTCGAGCTCCTGCAAATGGTTTTTTATTTGCTCTTCGAGTACTTTATTAGAATTTGAATAGGGCTGAATAGTAAATTCTTTTATATCCAAAACCTCATGACTTATAAGGTCTACAATAACATAAGATACCGATTGGGTATCGATCTTAAGCACTAATTTTTTGTAAGATTTTGTTGTTATAGACTGTTCTTGCATTTTAGTAGTATTGTAGCGTTGCAAAAGTACAATTTTTTTATAGAATATTATTTCTTACGGAGTTTAGTATTGTATCTTTGCAACTTAATTGATGTACTTAGATTACTTTTAGTCCTGACAGGAGTGGCATCCTTTTGTTTTTTTATAAAAACAAAAGATAGAACGGATGGCAGGAACATGGATTTATTTTAAAACCAAGCCTTTACGCTCCTAAAAATACAATTAAATAATGACACCTTCTGATTTTTATAAGATTTTACGACAAGAATTCCCGTTTGATACGACTTTGCATCAGGATATTTTTTTTAATAAAGTAGCCGAATTTGTGTTAAACCAAAAGTTAAACGATGAAATTTTCGTCTTAAAAGGATATGCGGGTACCGGGAAAACCTCGGTTATATCTACATTGGTTAATAATCTTGAAAAAATACACTGGAATTATGTATTGCTTGCACCTACAGGGCGTGCGGCTAAAGTTATTAGTAATTACTCGAACCAATTGGCGCATACCATACATAAAAAAATTTACTTTCCTAAACGTCAAGGTGGTATTGGTGTAGGATTTACGATGCAACCCAATAAACATAAAAATACCATTTTTATAGTTGATGAGGCCTCGATGATTTCTGACCAAAGTAACGATTCGCAGCTTTACGAAAACGGATCTTTATTGGATGATTTAATTATGTATGTGTATGGTGGGCAAAATTGCAAATTAATTTTAGTAGGAGATACCGCACAACTACCTCCTGTTGGAATGATTGAAAGTCCGGCGCTTAATATAGATAAGCTGATGCGAAATTATAACATGGAGGTTACCCATATTGAGTTAAGCGAGGTGATGCGACAGGCTACTACTTCTGGGATTTTACACAACGCAACGGAGCTTAGGGAGCTTTTACAAGAGGATTTCTGGGAACATTTTATGTTTAAAGTTAGAGGTTTTAAGGATGTGGTACATTTAACCGATGGATACGATATTCAGGATGCTATACACGGAGCTTACAGTAATTACTCTATAGAGGATACGGCTTTTATTGTACGATCTAACAAGCGTGCCAACCAATACAATCAGCAAATTAGAATGCGAATTTTGGATCGAGATTCTGAAATTTCGGCAGGAGATTTTATGATGGTGGTTAAAAACAATTATTTTTGGCTTAAGGATAGTAAACATACAGATTTTATTGCCAATGGGGATATCATGGAAATTTTACAGATTTATAAAACTGTAGAATTGTATGGATTTAGATTTGCTCGTGTAAAAGTAAGACTTATTGATTATCCTAATGAACCTGCTTTTGAAACCATGATTTTGTTAGATACCTTATATAGTGAGGCTCCATCCTTAACCTACGAACAACAAAATAGGTTGTATAACGAAATTATGATGGACTATGTTGAGGAGCGTGCGCAATATAAAAAATTGCAAAAAATGCGCGAAAATGAATATTTTAATGCGTTGCAAGTAAAATTTTCTTACGCAATTACATGTCATAAATCTCAGGGTGGACAATGGAATACGGTATTTATTGAAAAACCATTTTTACCAGATGGAATTACCGAGGATTATATTAGATGGTTATATACCGCAGTGACGCGTGCACAAGACAAATTATATTTAATAGGATTTAAAGATCAAGTTGAAGATTAAGATATGAAAATTATAGCAGTTATTCCGGCTAGATACGCCTCAACGCGTTTTCCGGCAAAATTAATGCAAGATTTAGGTGGTAAAACCGTAATTAGACGTACCTACGAGGCGGCCTTAGCAACAAATTTATTTGATGATGTTTTTGTGGTAACCGATTCGGATTTAATTTTTGATGAAATTACGAACCACGGCGGTAAGGCACTGATGAGTATAAAAGCTCATGAAAGTGGGAGCGACCGTATAGCAGAGGCTGTAGAGCATATGGATGTTGACGTTGTAGTTAACGTACAAGGTGACGAACCTTTTATTAATAAGGAAGCTTTAACAAGTTTGGTGGATGCTTTTAAACAGGATATGGATCAGAAAATTGATTTAGGTTCTGTTATGTTTGAGATATTTGACGAAAAAGAAATTGAAAACCCAAATAACGTAAAAGTAATAACCGACCAAAATGGATTTGCGTTATATTTTTCGAGATCTGTAATTCCGTACCCACGCGAAAAAAATGTGGGTGTACGTTACATGAAACATATCGGTATATATGCTTTTAGAAAATCTGCATTAATGGATTTTTATAAATTACCGATGTTAGCGTTAGAAGCTTCTGAAAAATTAGAACAATTAAGATACCTTGAATACGGAAAAAGAATTAAGATGATTGAGACCGATAAGGGGAGTATAGGAATTGATACTTTAGAGGATTTAGAAAAAGCAAGACAACTTTTATAGTATAGATAAAATCTATTATACAAAAAAAACCGATGCACACGTGCATCGGTTTTTTTATATCTAAATTTTGAGAGATTTATTAGATATTTTTTTGAGAGAAATATACCAAAATATGGTATGGTTTATAAAGGATAAGGTTTTACAATTTGC
>CAVBJB010000118.1:0-6217 GCA_963595625.1 Lachnospiraceae bacterium
GCTCTTAGTAAACGTACTTTTACGTTAGAGAGGGGTTCATTTAGCTGATCCGCTATTTCTTGATAGGATAATTCCTGAAAATATCGCAATTGAATAATTTCTTGATAATCGGTTTTTAGTTGCTTAATAAAATCCAATAGTTGTTTAAGATTTTGTTGCTGAATCAACTCATCCTCAATTGTTGGAGTAGTATCGGCAATTTTATAGGTTGAATTTACTTCCTCTTCATCCAAATCTATAAACAAAGAAGTATTCTTTTTACGGAGTAAATCTATATGTACATTTTTGGCAATGGTAATTAACCAAGTATTAAAAGCATATTGCTCATTATATTGCTTTATACGGTCAAATGCTTTAGCAAAAGTTTCGATAGTTATGTCCTCTGTAACAGTTGCGTTTTGAGTACGTTTATACATAAAATGGTAAACCTCATTCCAATACGTATCTAACAGATACGTAAAAGCTATTTGGTCTCCTTGTTTAGCTTTTGCTATATTTTCATGAATTTTATTCAAGGTTATTTCCAATGTCTAGGTTTAGAAACTAAATTTGTTAAGTATACAGCTAAATGCGTAAAGAGTAAACTAACCTCTAAAAAAGGGTATAAATAAACCACATCTTTTTCTTGTAATTTACCTGCTCCAAAACCAATATTTATCCATGTAAAAAGGTATCTAAAAACTATTAGACCTAAAACAATAATCCAATTGTATTGGAATGATAAAAGGGTTATAGCTAATACAAAAAATAATATTTGTAATAAGAAATAGAACCCAAGTTGATACTTGTCAAAGACTTTATAATGTTTAGCTGTGGATACGTGTCTTCTTTTTTGGTAAAACCAACTTCCAAAACTGGTTTTAGGTTTACTAATGGTAAAACTTTCTGGTGAATAACATGTAGAAATGTTGGTAGCATTACCTGCCTGATTCACAAATAAATCATCATCACCAGATCGAATAGACATATGGTCTATAAAACCATTAACTCTAAAAAACTCATCTTTAGTATAAGCCAAGTTTCGACCAACTCCCATATAAGGTTTACCGCTATGAGCCCAACCAAAATATTGGATTGCAGTTAAAAGGGTTTCATAACGAATTAATTTGTTTAAAAAAGACCCTTTAATTTTTTCGTATTTGCCATATCCTAATACAATAGATTTGTTGGGAGTAAAATGCGATACCATTTCAGCAATCCATTTGTCACTGTTTGGCATACAATCCGCATCTGTAAACAATAAATAAGGTTTTCTAGCAGCCTTAATACCTAATGTTAACGCATATTTTTTGTTACCCCAAAAGGCTTCGTTATTTTGTACTTTAACTAATTTTATTTTCGAAGATTTTTGTTCAAAAACTTCAAAAATTTCTAACGTTTCGTCGCTAGAGGCATCGTCAATTAAAACAATTTCATAATCTAAGTAATTTTGTTCTAACAGTATAGGTACCAATTTTTTAACATTTTCTGCCTCGTTTTTTGCACAAACAATTACGGAAACGGGTACATGTCGAGGGTTTAAAGCTGTTGGCTTCCTAAAAGTAAATTTAGCAAATACCCCATAATGGTAAATAAATTGTAATACAATAACTCCTATAAAAACACAGAGTAAAATGAATAACATATAGATGATTTTTAAAGCTGTAAAAGTAAGCAATACAATTTAAAATTTTGGCAATAAAAATATTACAAATTTTATTAAATTATATTTACCTCTGCTTCAATAGCTACATTGAATTTTTTTAAAACAGCGGCTTGAATTTCTTGCGACAATTCCACTAATTCTTGCCCTGTTGCTCCTCCATAATTAACAATTACTAGTGCTTGTTTGGCATGTACTCCTGCATCTCCTCGTCTAAATCCTTTATATCCTGTAGTTTCTATCAACCAACCTGCGGGGATTTTAACATGCTCATCATCTAATTCATAAAATGGAACCGTTGGATAATTTACTTGTATGGCGTTTAAAACGTTTCTTTTAACAATTGGATTCTTAAAAAAACTACCCGAATTTCCTATTTCTTTAGGGTTAGGAAGTTTACTTTCTCTAATGGCTATTACAGCATTGCTAACGTCTTGAATGGTTGGATTTTTAACCTGCATTGCTGCCAATTGCTGCTCTATAACGCCATAGCTTGTATGTAAAGTATGATTTAATTTGGTCAATTTAAACGCAACACTTAAAATGATGTATTTATTTTTAAGCTCATGCTTAAATACGGATTCACGATATTCAAAACGGCACTCCTTATTGGTAAAGGTTACTACGTTTCCTGTAGCAATTTCATACGCCTTACAATAAACCATGGTATCTTTAATTTCAACTCCATAAGCCCCAATGTTTTGGATTGGAGTTGTACCCACGTTTCCAGGAATTAAGGAAAGATTCTCTAAACCACCTAAATTATTTTGTAATGTATATTGTACAAATTCATGCCAATTTTCGCCCGCTTGAGCCTCAATGATAGCATAATCGTCTTTAGATTCAACAATTTCAATACCCTTTAAATTAATATGTAGCACCAAAGCATCTAAATCTTTTGTAAGTAACATATTACTTCCTCCACCCAATATAAAAAGATTTTTTGTTGGATTTTGAGATAGTATCTGTTGCAATTGATCTACAGAATTAATCTCAGCAAAAGCTTTTGCTTTACTATCTAGGCCAAAGGTATTGTAAGGTTTTAAGGAAATGTTTTCTTGAATCATGATATAGTTAATTTTAAATAGGGCGTTCCCCGCCTTTTAGTGGGCGGGTCGCGCTGTACGCTATATCTTTAAAATTAAGCGAACTAAATTTTAAAGGATGCCGCTCCCATCGCTAACGCAAAAATACATAAAACAGTTTGTGTTTGTATATGGTTTATGAGTCATATTTTTAATTTAGACAAATAAATGCTCTAGTGTAATGTTTGGTGCTTGCATATAGCCCCGATGGGAGTGGCATCCTTTACGTTTAGGGCTTATTTTATAAGCCTTAAACGTAAAGATATAACGTACAGCGGGAGGTCGTACTACGTGTAATGTTTGTTGCAAACGCTCCAAAAAAAAACGCTACTTAAATAGTAGCGTTTGGAATTGATATTTTAAAGTTGTTTGTCTAAGATTGTTTTTAACTCTTGCTCGGATACAAAACCTTCTTTTTCAAAAACTTTTGAACCTTCTTTATACACAAGGATAATTGGTAATGCTTGGTAACCTAGATCCAATACTAATTGCTTGTTTTGGTCAGCATCAATTTTTACTACATTAACTTTGCCTTTATAGTCGTTTTTAAATTTTTCGATGTAAGGTCCCATTTTTTTACATGGTCCACACCATTCAGCATAAAAATCAACCAAAACTACAGGCGAGTCTTTTGTAAGTTTCTCAAAACTATCTTTAGTATACTGTGATTTTGCTGTTGTGTCAGGATGTGCTTTACTCCATCTCATCCATCCGCCTTTAAGTTCTACAACGTTTGTAAAACCAGAGGCAACTAATTTATCGGCTGCTTTTTTGCTGCGTCCACCGCTTAAGCAATATACATATACGGGTTGATTTTTATCTAAAGTTTCGATGTTTTTAGCAAATTCTGGATTGTTCCAATCAATATTTACAGCATTATGGATAGCTCCACCTGCAAATTCCTGCGGTGTACGTACGTCAAGGATTTGAGCGTTAGGTGTTTGGATGGCATTTTCAAAGGTTGAAACTTCAACCAATTCGTATTTACTTTGTGCGTTGCTGTTGCAAGACGCTAAAGTTATGATAAGGGCAAAAGCCGCAATTTTTATTGATTTTAACATAGTTATATAGTGAAAATTTTATAAGATTGTAAGGTTTGTTTTACTATTTCTTCGGTTCTATCCGCATGTGTGTCTGATATAAAAAGTTGACCAAAGGTTTCGTCGTTAACCATTTCAACAATTTTAGCCACACGGTGAGCATCTAGTTTATCAAAAATATCATCAAATAGCAAAATAGGTGCCACACCGGACTGTTTTTTAATAAAATCGAATTGTGCCAGTTTTAAAGCAATTAAAAAAGATTTTTGTTGGCCTTGAGATCCAAATTTTTTAATTGGATGTTCTTGAATTTCAAATAACAAATCGTCTTTATGTACACCAACTGTTGTATATTGCACGGCTCGATCTTTTGCAAGATTCTCTTCAAAAAGTACGTTCATTGGTTTATCAAACAACTGCGAATCGTATTTTACTTGTACTTCTTCGGCGCTATTTGTAATCTTTTTATGGTAATGATTGAAAATAGGGACAAATTTTTCAATAAATTCAATACGTTTTTGGTGTATGTTATGGCCTAAATCTTGCAGCTGCTCGTTATAAATTTCTAGCGTTTCCGGATCAAAAGTTCTGTTTATAAAAAAGTACTTTAACAGGGCGTTGCGTTGTTGAACAATTTTTTGATAATTTAAAATTTCTTGCAAGTAAACAGAATCTAATAAAGAGATCACTCCGTCCATAAACTTGCGTCTGGTTTCGCTACCGTCTACAATTAAATCTTGGTCTGAGGGCGATATTATTACAAGTGGAATAAACCCTATATGATCTGCAAAACGTTCATAGGGTTTTGCATTTCGTTTTAAAATTTTTTTTTGCCCTTTTTTTAAGCTACAAACAATTTGTTCCTCTTTATTGTTTTTTTCGAAAATACCATCGATTACAAAAAAGTCCTGTCCGTGTCTAATGTTTTGTACGGCTAATGGGTTAAAGTAACTTTTACCATAGGCTAAATTATATATAGCGTCTAGTATATTGGTTTTACCTTGTCCATTTTTTCCAACAAAGCAATTAATTTTAGCGTCGAAGGTAAAAGACTTTTCTTCGATGTTTTTATAATTGAATAAGGAAAGGGATTTTAAATACACGGATTAAGGTTTTTTTAAATGAATTAGATTTCTATATTTGTAAAAGCGAAATTATAAAAATATAAGTTACAAGAACTTTAATATTTCAATAAAAATTATATTTTTGCGGTCAATAAATTCTTAATAAATGGCAACATATAACAAAAGAGGTTACAAACAACCTAAACCACAAGAAGAAAATACGGATAATCAAGTAGATCAATTTGAAGAAGTAGTAGTAGAAGATAGCAAAACTGCTGAGGTTTTTGACGCATTAGACGCAAAAGCTAGTGTTTTTGAAGAATTTTTTGCTAAAAATCAAAAAGTTATTTTTGGTGTAGTAGGTGCTGTAGCCGGTCTTGCTCTTATTTATGGTTTATATACTAAATTTGTTGTAGAACCTAAAGAAACTGAAGCAGCAAGCGAAATGTTCCAAGCTCAACAATATTTTGATCAAGCAGGTAACGGATTCGCGTCTGACTCTTTATATAATTTAGCCTTAAATGGTGGAGAAGGTAAATACGGATTATTACGTATTATCGATGAGTTTTCTGGAACAAATGCGGCAAATTTAGCTGAGTTTTATGCTGGTTTATCTTATTTAAATACAGGTAAATACAAAGAGGCTATTACGCATTTAGAAAAATATAAAGCAAACGATAAAATTACTAAACCATTGGCTTTAGGAGCTATTGGAGATGCTTTTATTGAAAATGGTCAAAAAGAAGAAGCTTTGAAATATTATACTAAAGCTATTTCTGCAGACGACAATGAATTTACAACTCCTCGATTTTTATTTAAAGCGGGTACTTTATCTTTAGATTTAGGTAAAAAAGAAGAAGCTTTAAAATATTTTACAAAAATTAAAGAACAATATCCAATGTCTAATGAAGGTGTTTCTATAGACGGATATATTGGGTTAGCTCAATAATATATTACAAAATGGCAACAGCAAACAAAAATTTATCAAATTACGATAAAACAAAATTACCAAACGCTAAAGATTTTAAATTTGGTGTGGTAGTTTCAGAATGGAATGAAACCATTACAAACGGATTATATAAAGGCGTTTATGATGCATTAGTGGATTGTGGCGCTGAACCTGAAAATATTATACGTTGGGATGTTCCAGGAAGTTTTGAGTTGATTTTTGGTGCAAAAAAAATGCATGAAACATTAGAATTAGACGCCGTTATTACCATAGGGTGTGTGATTAAAGGTGAAACAATGCATTTTGAATTTGTTTGCGAAGGTGTTACACAAGGAATTAAGGATTTAAATGTTATTTATGACATCCCTACTATATTTTGTGTATTAACGGATAATAACGAACAACAATCTCTAGACAGAAGTGGAGGAGTACATGGT
>CAVBJB010000119.1:0-6177 GCA_963595625.1 Lachnospiraceae bacterium
GTTTTATCATTTTCCTTTATTTTAGGAATAAATTCACACTTGAGAGCTCAAGAAGTGAATAAAAATTTACAATTATCTAATACTGCTGTTAAGGACACTACGATAAAAGTGAGCCAAGCTGTAAAATCGGATACCGTAAAAAATAAAAAAAATGCTCTTGAAGCCGTTTTCTATAAGTCTGCAAAAGGGTATGAAGTTACGGATGTAGATAAAAAAGAAATGACCTTTTATGATGAGGCAAAAATTCTTTACAAGGATTTTGAGTTAAACTCTGGAATTATAAAATATAATTATGGTACAAATACTATCTATGCCGGTCGTATTAAAGATTCCAAAGGAGATTACTCACAGCTTCCAGTTTTTAAGCAAGGGGCAAATGTAGTACAACCAGACTCTATCATATTTAATACCCAAACTAAAAAAGCGGTTGTATACAATTCAAGAATGAAACAGCAAGACTTTAATATTAAAGCCGCTATTTCAAAAAGGGTAAATGACTCTGTATATTATATGAGTAATGTAAAATTGACAACCTCTGAAAATGTTGACGATCCTGAATATTACTTCCGAATATATAAAATGAAATTTACTCCAAATAGAAGTGTTGTTGCAGGACTTACCAATTTAGTAATTGCTGACGTACCTACTCCCGCATTTTTACCTTGGGCTTATTTTCCTATCACAAGCAAGGCCGTATCTGGTTTTATTATACCATCCTTTGGAGATACTAACAATCGCGGATATTATATTCAAAATGGAGGATACTATTTTGCTTTAAGTGATCATTATGATTTAACTGTACTTGCGGATTACTATACCAACGGAAGTTGGGGTATGCGCTTTCAATCTAGTTATGCGCAACGTTATAAATTTAATGGAAATTTTAATGTGAGATTTGAAAACCTAATATTTTCTGAAAAAGGTTTTCCTGATTATCAAAAATCCAATAATTATAACATCCAATGGAGCCATAATCAAGATGCTAAAGCAAATCCTTTTTCTAGATTTACGGCATCTGTTAATATGGGTAGTTCAAGATATTATAGAAATTCAATTAACCAAGCCAACATTGGTGCGCGTTTAAATAATACGTTAAGTTCTTCTGTTTCATACAACAGACGATTCCAAACCGTGCCAGAAGTTAATTTAACGATTGCTGCAACTCACTCACAAAACACAAATACGCAGCAAATAACCATGTCTTTACCTACAGTTCAGGTAGGTGTTGATCGTGTATATCCGTTTGCTAAAAAGGATGAAGCAAAACGTGGAATTATTAAGAACTTAAACTTACAATATAATTTTAGAGGAGAAAACAGAATCAATACTTATGATTCTTTATTCTTTAAACAAGGAATGTTTGATGGTGCAAAATCAGGATTCTCTCACAACATCCCTTTAACTACAAACTTTAAAGTCTTTAAATATTTCTCGGTTTCAGCGGGATCTACTTATAACGAAGTTTGGCAATTAAAAACAATTCAAAAGGAATATAATGCGGAAACTTCTAGAGTTGTATCTAAAGATGTAAATGGGTTTGAGGCATTCCGTACCTATAATTTAAACGCCTCTATTGGTACAACCATTTACGGTACTTTTAAATTTGGGGATGACAAACGTATTCAAGCCATTCGTCATACCATCCGTCCACAAATCTCGTACATGTACACACCAAGTTTTGATAAGTATTACGATACGTATGCTTTAGATGCTTCAGGAACTAATTACGGTGATTATACAAAATTTGAAGGTGGTTTATTTGGTACCCCTTCTTTAAACAACGCAAGTAATATCGGGATTAACATCGGTAACTCTTTCGAAGCTAAAGTTCGTGATAAGGATGAAACTAAAACAGAACCTAAAAAAGTGATGTTATTAAACACCTTAAGTTTACAAACTACTTATAATTTAGCTGCTGACTCGTTAAAACTTGCACCTTTACGAATTGTAGGAGGTACTGCATTATTTGACAATAAATTAAATGTTAACTTTGGTACAACTTTAGACCCATACGCTATAGACAATGCAGGTAAACGTATTGACAAATGGAATATGGATAACGGAGGTAGTTTATTCAGAATGACTTCTGCCAACTTAACTTTAAACTATTCTATTACAAGTAAAGATTTTCAAGCTAAGGATCCTGCTCAAGAAAATATAAACAATCAAACAGCTGCTAACGGTGGTCGAACAGATGATTTATTTGGTAGAGCAATCGACATGGCAGATCAACGTAAAAGTATGTTTAACAACGATAGTTCAGAAAATAAAAGTGAATTATTTAACTTAGACATTCCATGGGATCTACAATTTGCTTACTCTGTTACTTACGGTAACAACAACCGCGAAAGTAAAATTATGAGTAACTCACTAATGGTAAACGGTAATGTAGACCTTACACCACGTTGGAAAGTGGGAGCTTCAACCGGATATGATTTTGCAAACAAAGGAGTAACATTTACGCAATTGCGTTTTGAAAGAGATTTACTATCTTGGCGCATGAGTTTAAACTGGGTGCCAATTGGGTATAACTCGAGCTGGGGATTCTTTATCGGAATCAAATCTGGAGCACTATCAGACATTAAATGGGAAAAACGTAGCTTACCACAACAAAGACTTAGATAACAAACAAAAGTATGAAAAAGATAATTTACACAGACAAAGCTCCATCTCCAATTGGACCTTACAACCAAGGAGTTGTACACGGAAACATCCTTTACACTTCAGGACAAATTGGGTTTGACGTTACTAAAAACGATTTAGTTTTAGATTCTATTGAGGAAGAAACTACAGTAGTTTTAAACAACGTAAAAGCAATTGTTGAGGCTGCCGGATTTACATTAGACGATGTAGTAAAAGCAACCATCTTTATCTCTAACATGGATAACTTTACACGTATCAACGCCGTGTATGCACAATATTTTAACGAGGCAACTGCACCTGCTCGTGAGTGCGTTCAAGTAGCTAAACTACCTAGAAACGTAAACATCGAGATCTCTGTTATCGCCATTAAAAACTAACACAACACTAATTTTTAGAAATAAAATAAGATGATTATTAAACCAAGAACAAGAGGATTTATTTGCCTTACTTCTCACCCAGAAGGATGTGCGCAAAATATAAAAAACCAAATTGAATACGTAAAGTCTAAAGGCGAAGTTAAAAACGGACCTAAAAAGGTTTTAGTTATTGGAGCCTCTACAGGATTTGGAATCGCATCTCGCATCTCTGCTGCTTTTGGTTCTGCTGCTGCAACAATCGGAGTTTTCTTCGAAAAACCAGCTACAGAAGGTAAACCAGGTACTGCGGGTTGGTACAACTCAGCAGCTTTCGAGAAAGAAGCGCACGCAGCAGGTTTATACGCAAAATCGATCAACGGTGACGCCTTTTCTGACGAAATCAAAAAACAAACCATAGAGTTAATTAAAAAAGACTTAGGACAAGTAGATTTAGTAGTTTACTCATTAGCTTCTCCTCGTCGTACTCACCCAAAAACAGGAGTTGCATACGCATCTGTACTTAAACCAATCGGGCAAACATTTACAGACAAAACGGTAGATTTCCATACAGGTACAGTATCTCAAGTTACAATTAACCCAATCGAGAACCAAGAAGACATTACAAACACAATCGCAGTAATGGGCGGTGAGGATTGGAAATTCTGGATCGAGGATCTTAAAGCTGCGGGTGTACTTGCAGAGGGAGTTAAAACAGTAGCCTACTCATACATTGGCCCTAAATTAACAGAGCCTATCTACCGTAAAGGAACTATCGGTAAAGCAAAAGACGATATCGAGGCAACTGTACCGGTACTTAACAACTTACTAGCAGATCTTAACGGAACATCATACGTATCAGTTAACAAAGCATTAGTAACACAATCATCATCAGCAATTCCGGTAGTGCCGTTATACATCTCTTTACTTTACAAAGTAATGAAAGCAAAAGGCATCCACGAGGGAACAATCGAGCAAATGCAACGTTTATTAGCAGAGCATTTATACAACCCAGCAGGTGTACCATTAGATAGCGAAGGACGTATCCGTATTGACGATTTAGAAATGCGCGAAGACGTACAAAACGAAGTAGCTAAACTTTGGGCAGAAACAACAACTGAAAATCTTGAAAAAATTTCAGACATCCAAGGATACCGTGACGATTTCTTTAACCTATTCGGGTTTAACTTCGACACCATCGATTACGATGCAGAAACAAATGAAGTTGTAAACGTAGACAGCATTCAAGCATAACACCAAAGACTCCTTTTTAAGGGGTCTTTTTTTATTTAAAATCCTTTGGGCAAACCCGCAAAAAAAGAGCGGGCCGGGCTGTACGCCGTCGCTCTCACTCCATTGCATTACGTAAGGAGCTCCACAAGGCTCCCATCCCTTTTGCGCTGCGCCAAGCACAAAACATTATTCCTACCAGTACAACCTTAGCATAAATAAAGGTTAAAACTTTAATTTTACCCAAACCCTGCATTAGGGATAGAGCAATTGTTGGAGCACATTTATTTGCGGCAAAGCCCTAATAAATTGCGACTTGCGAAAGCCCGACGCGCCCACTAAAAGGCGCGGAATGCCCAAAACATTTAATACAAGACAACTCCTATTTATTATATAAACATTATAAAATTTAACACTAAATAATTAATAAATTAATTTATATTTACCTCAAAATTTACCTTGTTTCGTATTAAAAATTCAAAATTATGAGTTTTAAATTAAAAATTAATCAAATCAGAAGAACTTGTACTAAGTTTCTCACAAAAGGCATAGGAAACCCGTATTATATTAAAGAAAATTCTACGTTTACACCAAAAAATGTAAAACAAATATTAGTAAATAGACCCAACCAAAGGCTTGGTAATACGCTGCTTTATACCCCCCTAATTTCCGAGTTAAATACGCGTTTTCCAGAAGCAAAAATTGATTTGTTTGTAAAAGGTAAAGTGGCGCCTATTGTTTTCCAGAACAACACCAGCATACAAACGGTTATAGAACTGCCAAAAAAGCCGTTTAAGGAACTTTTTAAATACATTGGCACTTGGTTTAAACTTATTGCTAAACCGTATGATTTGGTTATTAATATAGACGAGAGCTCCTCGTCGGGGCGTTTGGCTACACAATTTGCACGCGCTAATTTTAAAATTTACAGTGAGGCTTACAATCCTGAAGAAAAAGATCCAAAAAAATATCATTTTGCTTTAAAATCTGTTTACGCGTTGCGTCAGTTTTTAAAAATTGCAGGTGTAGGTGTTGAGGATACGCCCTATCCAGGAATGACCCTTGGATTAAACGAGCAGGAGTTACAAAAAGGCAATACTGAATTACAAAAAATAGCTGCAGAACCTCTCAAAAAAACTATAGCCTTATTTACCTATGCTACCGGTAGTAAATGCTATTCTACCCAATGGTGGTCGGGGTTTTATAAGGAATTAAGCGCTAAATACGCATCAGAATTTAATATAATAGAAATTTTACCGGTCGAAAACATTTCGCAATTAAACTTTATTTTGCCAACGTTTTACAGCAAAGATGTAAGAGAAATTGCTGCAGTTATGCACCAATGCGAGTTGGTGGTTGCGGCAGACTCTGGGATGATGCATTTGGCAGTAGCGGCCCCTACTCCAACCGTTGGTCTTTTTAAATACCAAAACATTACAAAATATAAACCCTGTGGGGAGAATCAGCATTCTGTTTTAGTTGACGAAGAAAATTTTTCTGAGATTTTCTTTAAAATAGATGCAATTTTAGAACATGCAAAAACTCCAGCCTAAGGCTGGAGTTTTTTTATTATAGTATTTCGATCACCATCTCTTCTTTAGGCGTTCTAACCTTTTTCATGGTTGCCATCCAATCGTTTTCTTTATCGGCATAACCCACGTACATTAAATTCACGCTTTTTAAACCTTTAGCTGGTAAATCTAATATCGTATCTACCATTTGATTGTTAAAACCTTCAACCGGTGTTGTATCAACTTTTAATTCTGCCGCTTGTGCTAAAGCTAAACCTAAAGCAATGTAGGTTTGTCTTGCAATATGTGCATGATTTTCTTCTGCCGTTTCGTTTAAATAAATGCCTTTAATTTTGTCAGTATAACTACTAAATCTGCCTCTTGGCAAACCGCGTTGGTCTGTGGTATAATCATACACCTTGTCAATACGCTCAGCCGTA
>CAVBJB010000120.1:0-4205 GCA_963595625.1 Lachnospiraceae bacterium
GTTTTATATCTAATTTTTTGGTTGTAACTTTGCAAACTTGAAAAAACGTAATGGGACTTTGCGTGAGGGATAGAAGCGGCATCCTTTTAAAGCCGGCTGAGGTTCTCGAAGCCAAGCTTTAAAAGATACAGCGGATAGCCCGACCCGCCATTAAAAGCGGGGCACGCCCCTAAGATTTTTATTATGGAAAATAGAAAAAAAGTTGCTTTTTATACCTTAGGATGTAAGCTTAATTTCTCGGAAACTTCTACAATTGCTCGTAACTTTCAGGACGAAGGTTTTGATCGCGTGGATTTTGAAGAAGTTGCTGATATTTATGTAATTAACACGTGTTCTGTTACAGAAAACGCAGATAAACAGTTTAAACAAATTGTAAAAAAAGCGCTTAAAAATAACGATAAAGCTTTTGTGGCCGCTGTGGGGTGTTACGCACAGTTAAAACCAGAAGAATTAGCCGCAGTTGATGGGGTTGATTTAGTTTTAGGAGCTACAGAAAAATTTAAGATTACGGATTATATTAACGACTTGTCTAAAAACGACATGGGCGAGGTGCACTCGTGCGAAATTGAGGAGGCCGATTTTTACGTAGGCAGTTACTCCATTGGCGACAGAACGCGCGCTTTCCTTAAAGTGCAAGACGGTTGTGATTATAAATGTACCTATTGTACCATTCCGTTAGCTCGTGGAATTTCGCGTTCGGATACTATGGAAAATGTATTACGTAATGCTAAGGAAATTTCTGAACAAAACATCAAAGAAATCGTACTTACAGGAGTAAACATTGGAGATTATGGTAAAGGGGAATTTGGTAATAAAAAACACGAACATACGTTTTTAGAATTGGTTCAAAAACTAGACGAAGTTCCAGGGATAGAGCGCCTTCGTATCTCGTCTATCGAGCCAAATTTACTTAAAAATGAAACCATAGATTTTGTTTCTAAATCCAGAACTTTTGTACCGCATTTTCATATTCCGTTACAATCGGGGGCTAACACTATTTTAAAGTTAATGAAACGCCGTTACCTGCGCGAATTATACGCAGAACGTGTAGCTAAAATCAGAGAAGTTATGCCGCACGCTTGTATTGGTGTCGATGTAATTGTTGGTTTCCCGGGCGAGACTGACGAGTTGTTTTTAGAGACTTATAACTTTTTAAACGAGTTGGACATTTCGTACCTACACGTATTTACCTACTCGGAGCGTGACAATACAGAAGCCGTGGATTTTGAGGGTGTTGTACCTGCAAATGTACGTGCTAAACGCAGTAAAATGTTACGTGGTCTTTCGGTTAAAAAACGTAGAGCTTTTTACGAAAGTCAGTTAGGAACCTTACGTACCGTTCTTTTTGAGGGCGAAAATAAAGAAGGTTACATCCATGGATTTACAGAAAATTATGTAAAAGTTAAAGCGCCTTGGAATCCAGAATTGGTGAACACGCTGCACGATGTAATTTTAACACAAATTGACGACGACGGTTGTGTACGCTTTGACTTTGTACACGCTATAGCATAAACCAAATCCCGAGATTTATTTCTCGGGATTTTTTATTTGGGCGTTGCCCTGGGTTTGCTTTTGGTAGGCAAACCCAGGGCCGCGCTTTCCGCACTCGCTCTTGCTCCATTACATTACGCAAGGAGCTTAAACAAATGCTCCAATCGCTAACGCATAAAAAAACCGCGCCAATTAATTTGGCGCGGTTTTTTAATATTTTGAATGAAATTTAATTTTAGTAATCCTAAAAGTCGATCCACCATAGGCTTCCACAATTTCAAAACTATGACGAGCGGGATGTTTAAAATCTATAATGCTAGTAGCAGAGATTTCGTAATACATCTTTTCACCTTCCATCATAATTCGTTCACCTTCTCTACGAAACGCCGATCTAAGTAAATTAAACTCAGATAGATTCCATGTCGTATTCTTAGCAGAAAGCATCTCGGTTTGGCTGTATATACCCGAAGTAATTTCTGTTTTACATCCATAATATTTTTCAATATCCTGAAAAAAAAGGAGAATTTGGGTTTTTAAGTTCTCGTTCACTATACTCGAATCCCTGGGGCTAATAATTCTTTGTATGTTGGGTTTTTCTTAAAAAACTGGGCGATATTTGGTTTAGTTGGAACTACACGCCAGCGATTGTTTTCTGCAATCTCCATAATCCTTTTCATAACATCCTCAACAACTTCAGCATCAGTAGACTCACTAAATTGGAGACGTGTTAAAAATAACTTTTTCTCCTGAAAAGAATACTCAACCGTTACATTTTCTTGTTCTGTCTTGTACTCAAACTGCCTTAATAGTTCGTTATTTTTTACTTGTATCATAATAAATAATGGTTAAGTTAATTTATATTTACAAGAGTAATTTTAATATTCAAAATTAACTACTTTAAATATTGTTAAAATTACTAATTTTTTTACAATAAATATACATATGTTGCTTAATATATTGTTAATATGTCTGAAATTAATAGGATTCCCGTATATTTTATGCCTGGCTTAGCTGCAAGCAGTAAAATATTTGAAAATATAAAATTAGATCCCTCAATTTACTCCATGCACTTTTTAGATTGGAAGTTGCCTAACCCAAATGAAACGTTAGATTGTTATGTAAAACGGTTATTATTAGATATAAAACATGAAAATCCTGTTTTATTAGGTGTTTCTTTCGGTGGAATTATCATTCAAGAAATGAGTAAGTATATTTCGGTACGACAATTGATAATAGTTTCTAGCGTTACAAGTTTTAAAGAATTTCCAAGAAGAATGCATTTAGCAAAATCCTTAAAGTTATATAATGTTTTTCCAACCAGGTTGTTTTCCAATTTTGATTATCTAAAATATGTTATGGTGGGAAAACATTTGAAAAAGCGTTTAGAAATGTATAAAATTTATTTATTTGTTAATGATAAAAAATACTTAGATTGGGCTATTAAAAATGTTATAAATTGGGAAGAAAAAGATATTGAATTACCAGGAAATACCATTCGAATTCACGGAGAAAATGACGAGGTTTTTCCTTTAAAATATATTAACAAAACCAACTGTTATATTATCCCAAAAGCAAGCCACGCAATGATTGTATACAAATACAAATGGTTTAATGAAAATTTACCCACAATTATAAATACTAAATAAAGTACTATGAAAAAAATACTATTGGTTAGCTTAGTAAATGCATTGGCTATAGCTCAGGCTCATGCTAACGTTAAAGATACGCTGAATATTGACCCTTTTGAGTTTTCTAACTTTAAGAGTATCCCAATGCCTGTAAAAATGAATTTTTGCGGAGAGGAAGTACCCTTACATATTTGGGACGTTAGAGAACGTCTAGATAGAGAACTTGTAATTAATGCAAATTTACACAGTACAACGGAGCTTATAATTAAACGTTCCAAAAGGGTGTTTCCTATAATAGAGCCTATTTTAAAACAATACGGTGTTCCGGATGATTTTAAATATTTAGCTGTAATTGAGAGTGGTTTAGTAAACGCAACATCCTCAGCAGGTGCTAAAGGGGTTTGGCAATTTATGCCAGCAACTGCAAGAGAATTTGGGATGGAAATTACAGATACCGTTGATGAGCGTTACAACATTGAGTTATCAACTATAAATGCATGTAAATATCTTTTAAAAGCTAAGGAAAAATTTGGAAACTGGACCCTTGCAGCAGCAGCTTATAATAGAGGTTCAGCGGGTGTAAGTCGAAGTTTAGAGCAACAGTATGTAACAAATTATTACGATTTATTGTTAACAGAAGAGACCTCTAGGTATGTGTTTCGAATTTTAGCCTTAAAGGATATCTTAGAACGTCAAAAGTTTTATGGATTTATAGTGCCTGAAAACGAAAAATATCCAATTATAAAAACGCGCAAAATAGAGGTTACTGAAAACATTGACGATCTTGCCAAATTTGCTAAAGATAACGGTACTAATTATAAGGTTATTAAAATGCAAAATCAATGGTTACGTGATACTAAATTAGTAGTAACACCAGGTAAAACCTATGTAATAGAAATACCTGTAGAATAAAAAAAACTCCCGATGTTTTACATCGGGAGTTTTTTTTATGGTACAATAGTTAAGAACAAATACGTTGCAAAAATTACGAGTAAAACGACCCCTTTTTGAATATTTGTTTTACCACTATTTAAAGATTGCGATACAATAAATAAAGATAATACTAACAATAATGTTGATTTTGCA
>CAVBJB010000120.1:4215-6164 GCA_963595625.1 Lachnospiraceae bacterium
AATTAGTTGTGACTCCAGGTAAAACTTATGTTATAGAAATACCTGTGGAATAAAAAAACTCCCGATGTTTTACATCGGGAGTTTTTTATTTATGGTACTATTGTTAAAAATAAATACGTTGCGAAGATTACCAGTAGGACTACCCCTTTTTGAATATTTGTTTTACCACTGTTTAATGATTGAGAAACTATAAATAAAGATAAAACCAACAATAAGGTAGATTTAGCATCAATACCCAAAGATACCTTCATGTCTGTAAAATAACAAACTATTGCAACTGCAGGAATAGTTAATCCTATGGATGCTAAAGCAGATCCTAAAGCTAAGTTTAATGATGTTTGAATTCGATCCAAACGTGCCGCTTTATATGCTGCTAGACCTTCAGGTAATAAAATGACTAAAGCAATGATAATACCAACTAAGGATTTTGGTGCTCCTAAATCTAATACAATTTGTTCAATAGTAGGAGATAATTTTTTTGAAAGAAGGACAACAGCAACTAAAGCTCCAAATAATAAAAGCAAAGAAGTTATTGATGTACGGAGATTCGGGATATCCGAATGTACTAAAGGTTGCTCTTCTTCACTTAGATTTTTATTATGTTCCTCCAAACGTTTTTGAGCCTCTACATCTTCTTTAGAAAGAAAATAATCTCTATGCCTAAAGGTTTGAACCGAAATAAATCCTGTGTATAAAACCAAGGAAATAACAGCAACAAATAACAATTGACTTTCAGAGTAAACTCCTTCTATCTCTGATGTTGTATAATTGGGTAAAACTAAGGTTAAAATAGAAATTGCAACTAATGTAGTTAGCGCTGTAGAAACTCCTTGTTTAATGAATATTTGCTCTTTGTATTTATAACTGCCCGCTACTAAGCAAATACCAACTATACCTGTAAGTATTATCATAATGGCTGCAAAAACGGTATCACGTGCAAGAACAGAGGGCCCTTCATCAGGTTCAGAGAGCATTAAGGAAACAATTAGTGAAACTTCAATAATGGTGATGGCTAATGCTAATATAATTGTTCCAAAGGGTTCCCCAACTTTGTGCGCAATAACCTCTGCGTGATGTACTGCGGATAGTACTGAAACTATCAAAGAAATACCAAGAAAAATAGACATATAGGTTGAGATTTCACTTAGTGTATTAGCATACGCTAAGGCACCTATACCTATAAAGGGACATAAAATTGTCCATAAGGGTAAAGAAATTTTTAGGCTTCTAGCTAAAAAGTTTTCATGCATAATCTATTTACATTTTTCTATTAGTTATTTATGATGTTGAATTAGGTTTTAAATTTAAAATCGTATTAAAAAAAGTAATACTATCTTGATCAAAAGTTGGTGTTTGTAATAATTCTAAACTTCTTTTTAAAAGTGTATCAAACTCTATTTGACTAAAATTGCCCTTAAAACTTTGTACATAAAAGTTTCCTATTACACCAAAAACCCCATTAATTTCGTTGTCTTTAATCTCTTTTGTTGCGGAAAATCTAGAACGTAATACACTAGCCCCAACATAGGCTCCGATTTCGATAACATCATCAATGTTTAATCCGTTATGTTGGCTTTTTGCTTTTAATAATGTGTCTAAATCGTTTAAAATTACACTTTGTATATCTGGTTTACTCATTTTAATTGTCATTTTCACAAATTTACACTTTTTTATTAGGAATTAAAAATGTACGGGGTCTTAAATTGTGTTTTAAGAGTGTCGTTTACCATTCTAAAATTATGAATTTCTAAAAAAAACATATCTAAAAAAATGCCATTCTTAAAATAGGGTAGAAGAAATTAAAAATTGTGTTTTTTTTATTGATTTGTATGATTTTTAATTTTTTATTGAATATTTACTTGTATTGCATTTATTTTTTGTGATAATTTAAGACTAAGATTTATTTGTTAATAAAATGTAAATATTTATTAATAAAATGTGAATAAAAA
>CAVBJB010000121.1:0-6146 GCA_963595625.1 Lachnospiraceae bacterium
AAAAGAGCGAGTGCGGAAAGCCTGACCTGTAGAAAACGACGGTAGGAGTTTTTGTGCAGGGAACGCCCAAATTTTGGTTATGGGCATAAAAAAAGCGACCCTTATGGATCGCTTTATGGTATACTAATTTTTAGTCTTCATCATCATCGAAGTCTTCGTCAATTGGTTCTTCAACGTCGTCATCGTCATCGTCATCGTCGTCATCAGAATCATTAGCTTTTTTAGGCTCATCATCATCGTCATCGTCTGAAGAATCTAAATCGATGTCTTTAATAGCTGCTACTGGAATAGCGTCTACTGGTATTACATCATCATCTTCATCATCAAAATTCTCGATTCTGTCAGCTAACTTCGTGCTTACTTTTACAAGATAAATAGTATCTCCCGTTCTAACTTCTACTGCCTCAACAGTTTCATTTTTAGCGTTTTTAAAACGAATGATATCCGAATCATCATACCCGTCAGGGAATTTTTCAACTAAAAGCGTTAAGATTTCGTTAGTTAGTTTAGCATAGTCTACAATTACTCTTTTCATTAGTAAAGGATAGTGTCTTTAAAGTTTAATAATTTATTGTACGACGAAATAAATAAAATATTATTTATCTAAAATATAAGCGAACATTAAAGGAGCAACGATTGTAGCATCTGACTCCACAATGAATTTAGGAGTGTTGATGTCTAGTTTACCCCATGTAATTTTTTCGTTAGGAACTGCTCCTGAGTATGATCCGTAAGATGTTGTAGAATCAGAGATTTGACAGAAGTAAGACCAAAATGGTACGTCTTCCCACTCTAAATCTTGGTACATCATTGGAACTACACAGATTGGGAAATCTCCTGCGATCCCTCCACCGATTTGGAAGAATCCAACTCCTTTACCACCTGAGTTTGCACGGTACCATTCTGTTAAATAAATCATGTACTCGATACCTGTTTTTACAGTGTGTACGTTTAATTTACCTTTGATTACGTTAGATGTGAAGATGTTACCAGTTGTAGAGTCTTCCCATCCTGGACAAACGATTGGTAAGTTACGCTCTGCAGCGGCAACGATCCAAGAGTTTTTAGGGTCAATTTCGTAGTATTGTTCTAAAACGCCAGAGTTTACTACTTGGTATAAGAACTCGTGTGGAAAATATCTTTCCCCTTTAGCTTCAGCTGCATGCCATACGTCTTCAAGGTGTTGTTGTAAACGACGGAATGCTTCTTCCTCAGGGATACAAGTATCAGTAACACGGTTGTAGTGGTTTTCTAATAAATCCCACTCGTCTTGTGGTGTTAAGTCACGGTAGTTAGGAACTCTTTTGTAGTGTGAGTGTGCTACTAAGTTCATAACGTCTTCTTCAAGGTTAGCTCCTGTACAAGAGATGATATCTACTTTACCTGCACGGATCATTTCGGCTAATGAGATTCCTAACTCAGCAGTTGACATTGCTCCTGCTAAAGTAACCATCATTTTACCACCCTCATTTATATGTGTTTCGTACCCTTTAGCTGCGTCAACTAATGCTGCAGAGTTAAAGTGTAAGAAGTTTTGTTCTATAAATTGACTAATTGGACCTTTACTCATTTTATTTTTAAATATTATGTTAAAGTTAATTATTTATTATTTTCTTTTTGTGTGTAACCTAAAATTTTTAAAACGTCTTCGGCTTTTTGTTGCTCAGAGAAAACCTCAGTTGCAATGATACCGTTTTCGTCACGATCAATTAGGATGTGTTTTGGTTGTGGGATTAAACAGTGGTGTAATCCTCCTTGTCCTCCTATACTTTCTTGGTATGCTCCCGTATTAAAGAACCCGATGTATAATGGTTTTTCTTTGTTGTATTTTGGAAGGTATATGGCGTTTAAGTTTTGTTCTGAGTTGTAGTAATCGTCACTATCACAAGTTAAACCTCCTAAAAGTACACGTTCATAAGAATCATTCCATCTGTTTACTGCTAACATGATAAAACGTTTATTTATTGCCCATGTATCTGGTAAAGTTGTGATAAAAGACGAGTCGATCATGTTCCATTTTTCTCTATCGTTTTGTTGTTTTTGATAAAGCACTTGGTAAACGGCACCTGCTGACTCTCCTACTGTGAATGATCCAAACTCGGTAAAAATGTTTGGACATGGTACGTCTGCTTCGTCACAAGCAATTTTAATTTGATTAATGATTTCGTCTACCATGTATGCGTAATCGTAATCAAACGTCAATGAGTTTTTGATTGGGAATCCTCCACCGATATTTAAGCTGTCTAAAGTTGGACACTCTCTACGTAAGTTGATGTATACTTTTAAACATTTGCTTAACTCGTTCCAGTAATAGGCTGTATCTCTAATTCCTGTGTTGATAAAGAAATGTAACATTTTAAGTTCAACATTTTCGTTATCTTGGATTGTTTTACGGTAAAAAGGAACGATATTTTTGTACCCGATACCTAAACGAGAGGTATAGAATTCGAATTTTGGTTCTTCCTCAGAAGCAATTCTGATTCCGATTGGGAATTTACCCTCAATTCTTTCTACCAATAAATCCAGTTCTTCGTAATTATCAATCACAGGGATTGTGTTACGGTGACCGTTGTTTATTAATCGAGCGATATTTTCGATGTATTGGTCGCGTTTAAAACCGTTACATACTACATAAGTGTCTTTGTTTATTTTTTTGTTTTCTAACAGGTTCTCAACAATATTAATATCAAATGCAGAAGAAGTTTCGATATGAATGTTGTTTTTAAAAGCCTCGTTCATTACGTACTCAAAATGAGAACTTTTAGTACAGTAGCAATAGTAGTAGTTACCCGGATAATTATGCTTCTCCATAGCTTTACGGAACCACCCTTTAGCTTTGTTAATGTTGTTAGAAATTTGCGGCAAATAGGTAAATTTTAAAGGCGTACCGTATTGCTCAACAAGCTTCATTAAATCAATATTATGAAATAATAAATTATTGTCTGTATTTAAAGTGAATTCTTCTTGGGGAAAATAAAAAGTTTGATTAATTAAATCGAAATATTTTGTATTCATAGCGAACAAAGTTTTAAAAAAAATGTAAATAAAAATGTATATAAACCTGTGTAAGCTATAAAATTCAAACTCTTAAATTAGCGTATACTATTTGTAATTCGTCGTGTAAAAGCTCCAATATATTAAAATTTTCAAATTGAATTAAATGCATAGCATTATTATTCCGGCTTTTAAAATGGGCTGGAATACTATTAGAAGCACCTAAGGATTGCTGTAAATATGTGTTAACACTATATATCATGACTCGGGGGCAAATGTAAAAATTTATTACATTTATTAAGCAAACAAAACTATTAAAAAATACTAATTTTTATAATCTTCAAACGCCTTGAAAATCAATTCATTGTTCACTTGTTGATTTATTTTTACGTTCCCAATGCTATTTAATAGGCAGAATTGAATTTTACCAAATTCATTTTTCTTATCATGAATCAACAAATCTAGAATCGATTCTATTTGCGATTGGTTAAATTCCACCTTATCAAAAATACTTAATAACGTCGTTTTAATATCGGCGTATTCCTCTGTAGTTATCAAATTTAATTGCAGAGACAAATGGCTCTCCAATACCATACCTATGGCAACTGCTTCCCCGTGTAAAAGTGTAGGTAGGTTATCATCTTGCATGCAAAAACTCTCGATAGCGTGTCCTAAGGTATGACCAAAGTTTAAAGATTTACGAATTCCATTTTCTGTAAGATCTTCTGTAACCACCTGGTTTTTAATTTCTACAGATCTATAAATTAAGGCATCTAAATGCTCTGTTGTTAATTCGTCCAGGTGTTTGAACAGTTGCCAATACTCAGCATCCTGAATTAAACCGTGTTTTAGCATTTCGGCTAAGCCCGAACGCATTTGATTAGAGGGAAGGGTTTGTAAAAAACCCGTGTGAATCAGTACAGCTTTAGGATTTGTGATTGTACCGATTTGATTTTTTAAGTTTCCTAAATCTACGCCATTTTTACCGCCAACGCTAGCATCTACCATAGCTAACAAAGAAGTTGGAACGTTTATAAAATCGATTCCGCGTTTAAATGTTGAAGCTACAAATCCACCTAAATCCGTTACGACACCTCCACCAACATTTATAATCAAACTTTTTCGATCAGCTCCAAGTTCTATCAATACATTCCAAATCTGCATACAAGTCTCTAGGGTCTTGTTCTCCTCTCCTTGTTCAAACTCAATAATTTCAAAAGGAATATTCGTAACCATATTGGCTAAAAAACTAGGCACACAATCCTGAACTGTTTGGGTATCAGCAATAATAAAAATTTTAGAATAGCACCCATCTTTTAAATTTTCATTTAAAAAGGGCATACAATTTTCATTAAAAAATACTTTATGGTTATTACTGATGATCTCTTGCATTTTATTTTGATTTTAAAAGCGCAAAATAATGCAAAAAATATGAGAAATAATATTTCTTAATAATATCTTTGTAATAGAACTCACGCTAATTATGGAAAAAATTTTTAACAACACAAAAAACGCATTCGAACTTAAATCTAATTTAGAGTTAGAACGTGCCTACATACTATTTAAAATGATAGCAAACCCCTCATTTGTGAAGTTTGGAACAAAACTGACCAATGTGGCTTTAAAGTTTAGATTACCTGTGGAAGGGATAATTCGAAAAACCATTTTTGATCAGTTTTGTGGAGGAGTTTCGGAAACAGACTGCTTAAAAGTTGTTGATTTAATGTATACAAAAGGAGTGTCTTCTGTCTTAGACTATTCTGTAGAAGGTAAAGCGGAAGAAGCTCAATTTGATGCTACTCTTGCTATGACATTAAAAACAATTGAGTTTGCAGAACAAAAAGTAGCTATACCTTACGCTGTTTTTAAACCTACAGGGGTTGGACGTATTGAATTGTTTGAAAAAGTTGGCGAGAAAAAAACGCTAACACCTAACGAACAAGCAGAATGGGACCGTATGGTCGTACGTTTTGAGACTATTTGTAAAACGGCTTACGAAAAGGATGTAATGCTGCTTATAGATGCAGAAGAAAGTTGGATGCAAGATGCGGCTGATGATCTTTGTGAAGAAATGATGCGCAAATACAACAAACAAAAAGCCATTATTTACAACACGGCTCAGTTTTACCGTTGGGACCGTCTGGACTATTTAAAAAAGTTACATGCTAAAGCCAAAGCCGAAGGTTTCCACATTGGGATGAAAGTGGTTCGTGGTGCGTACATGGAGAAAGAAAACCTAAGAGCGCAACAAAGAGGCTATAAATCACCAATTTGCGAATCCAAACAAGCCACGGATGACAACTACAATTTGGGGATTAAATACATGATGGACAATTTAGATTGCATGGCTTTATTTGCTGGAACGCATAATGAGGATAGTGCCTATACTTTAATGAACATAATGGCACAAAAGGGAATAGACAAAACGGACAACCGCGTTTGGTTTGGACAGTTATACGGAATGAGCGATAACATGAGCTATAACCTATCAAAACACGGATATAACGTAGCCAAATATTTACCTTTTGGACCTGTTAAAGAAGTGGTTCCTTATTTAATTAGACGTGCAGAAGAAAATACATCTGTAGCTGGGCAAACAACGAGAGAGCTTAATCTTTTAGAAACTGAAAGAAAAAGAAGAAAATATGAATAATCCATAAAATAAACAGCTTATTAAAGCTGTTTATTTTTATAATAAATTTACTATGTTTACACAAGGTCAAATCACATTTGGTATCGTATTCGCAATTTGTTTTGTAATTGCAATGATTTTTATGTACCGTAAAGATTTAAAAATTCACCAGCAGTATTATAAAGGAGCAAAATGGGTACTTGTAGCTTTCTTTGCCTTTATTGGTGTGTTATTTATCATAAAAACATTCTTAAAAAATTAATACATGCAAATCGTTAAGTATTTATTTTATTTGTTAGGTCTAACAATATTATCTGTATCCGTTTATATATTAACGTTAGAGAAAAATTTTGACATCGAGGATAAATTCATCGTAAACGTCAAAGATACGTACACACGTAATTATATCAACGATTTACAAAACTGGAAAGAGATTATTCCGTTCCAACACATGGACACTATAAACAGTAAGTTCGAAAAACTTTCGGTTTCTAACGACCGTGTATCTATATCCTTAGAC
>CAVBJB010000122.1:0-6135 GCA_963595625.1 Lachnospiraceae bacterium
TTTAAGTGCTTTTTTTATTTATTTTTTTAGAACTATATAGTACGTATCGAAATTTGAAATTCTCTTTAATTTCAAAGTTTTAGACGTAAGCTCTAAAATTTCGTAGTCATCTTCAAATCCGTCAGAACTCCAAGATAATATATTTCCATTTAAAGACCACGTTTCATCATATGAAAACTCTTCACAACTGTCACTATACCAAAAAGATTTAGCTTCACCATTACTTTTAAATTCTACACGATCCTTTTTACCTGAACAATTGTTGTTAAAAATATACCAATCAGAATCTGAAGGTGTTACACCGTATGTATCTGAATAAAAATTTGAATCATAAAACCATTTACCTTGCACTTTTGGAGTAGAATTTTTATCATCATCATTACTACAAGATGTTGAAAAAACTAAAGCTGTAAACGAAAGGAATAAAAATAAAATCTTTTTCATAATATAATTAATTTTAGTTGATTCAAATTTCGGGTTTAAAACGTATTTTATTCAGAGCATTTTACAAACGGGTCATCTGGATATATAAAACACCGTTTTGAATTTATAAACAAATCTTGGAGCCAAACTTTAACCTAGCCCTGGCAGTAGCGGCATCCTTTTTAAAGTTTTAAGACTTTAAAAAGATATAGCGGATGGCAGGATGAGAACTATATAGCCCCTCAGAACTTTAACGCTCCTAAAACATTGTAAATTCTTTTAAAATTTATATATTGAAAACGGAAAACTTATTAAGATTATGAAATATCAAGCTACTGCTTTGGCGTTAATTTGCAGCTTAGGATTATATGCGCAGAAAAAAGATGGAAAAATGAATTATCCTGTTACAAAAAAAATTCAACACGTTGATACGTATTTTGGTAGTGAGGTTCAAGACCCTTACCGTTGGTTAGAAGATGATCGATCTGCGGAGACAGAGTCTTGGGTTAAGGAGCAAAACAAGGTTACTTATAACTACTTGGATCAAATTAAATATAGAGCAGATTTAAAAGCTCGATTGGAAAAACTATGGAATTACGAAAAAATTGGTGCGCCTTTTAAGCGCGGCAAATACACGTATTTTTATAAAAATGATGGCTTACAAAATCAATCTATTTTATATAGAAAAGATGCAAGCGGTAAAGAGGAGGTTTTCTTGGATCCTAATACATTCTCTAAAGACGGAAGTACATCATTAGCATCGGTAAGTTTTACTGAGGATGGTACTTTAGTGGCCTATTCTATCTCTGAGGGTGGATCGGACTGGAGAAAGGTTATTATTTTAGATGCCGAAACAAAAAAACAAATAGGCGAAACTTTAGTGGATGTTAAGTTTTCGGGGACTTCATGGTACAAAAATGAAGGGTTTTATTACTCTAGTTACGATAAACCGAAAGGGAGTGAATTATCCGCTAAAACAGATCAACATAAATTATATTATCATAAGTTAGGTACGTCTCAAAAAGAGGATCAGCTTGTTTTTGGTTTAAATGAAAAACGCCGCTATGTAGGTGGGTACGTTACAGATGATAACAAATATTTAGTTATTACAGCTGCTAACACAACCTACGGTAACGAGTTATATGTAAAAGATTTAACACAAACGGATAGTAAAATTGTTACTGTGGTAAATAACTTTAACAGCTCGTCTCATATCATGGACAGTAAAGACGGTAAGTTTATAATCTCTACAGACTATAAAGCCCCTAATAACCGTGTGGTGATTGTAGATGCAACTAAACCTCAGCAAGAAAATTGGACGGATTTAATTGCAGAAACTACTAATGTACTTACCCCAAGTACTGGTTCTGGATATATTTTTGCCCATTACATGAAGGATGCCATTAGCGAAGTTAAACAATACGATTATAACGGAAAATTAATTAGAACTTTAGATTTACCTGGAATTGGTACCGTTAGTGGTGTGGGTGGTGAAAAGAAGGAGAAAGTAATTTATTACTCGTTTACTAACTATATTACACCTGGTAGTACGTATGCTTTAAATCCAGAAACAGGAAAGTCTGAAATTTACCAATCGCCTAAATTAGATTTTAACTCGGCTGATTACGAAAGCAAACAAGTATTTTACACTTCTAAAGACGGGACTAAAGTTCCTATGATAATTTCTTATAAAAAAGGAACAAAATTAAACGGTAAAAATCCGACCATGCTTTATGCTTACGGAGGTTTTAATGTAAGCTTAACTCCCTCTTTCTCGATAGCGAATGCTTTATGGATGGAAAACGGTGGTGTTTATGCTGTTGCAAACTTACGTGGAGGTGGTGAGTATGGTAAAGAATGGCACATTGCAGGAACGCAATTACAAAAACAAAATGTATTTGATGACTTTATTGCTGCCGCAGAATATTTAATTGCAAATAAATATACATCTAAAGATTATTTAGCCATAAGAGGTGGATCTAACGGTGGTTTATTGGTTGGAGCAACCATGACACAACGTCCAGACTTATTTAAAGTAGCTTTACCCGCAGTTGGTGTATTAGATATGTTACGTTACCATACCTTTACTGCAGGAGCTGGTTGGGCTTATGACTACGGGACGAGTGAAGATAATAAAGAAATGTTTGAATACATTAAAGGATACTCACCGGTTCATAATGTAAAAAAAGGAATTAAATATCCTGCAACTTTAGTAACTACGGGAGATCATGACGATCGTGTGGTTCCGGCTCACAGTTTTAAATTTGCTGCTGAATTACAAGAAAAACAAACAGGAAATAATCCGGTATTAATACGTATAGCTGTAAATGCAGGTCACGGTGCTGGAAAATCAGTTGCTGAAACAATTCAGGAAAACATAGACATTCAAGCTTTTACACTTTGGAATATGGGGATTAAAAAATTAAATGTTAAGAAATAAATAACTAAAGCTTGCATAATTAATGCAGGCTTTTTTTTGTAATTTTATCTAAATCAAGATTCCAAAACAAAATATATGAGTACAAAAGCATATGCAGCATTTGCACCAAAAGAGGATTTAAAACCACATACAATTGAGCGAAGAAATTTAAGCGCTAAAGATGTATTTATAGATATTGAATATTGTGGGGTTTGCCACAGTGATATTCATACTGCTCGTGCAGAGTGGGGAATGCCAAATTACCCTGTAGTACCTGGTCACGAAATTATTGGTAGAGTTTTAGAAATTGGACCTGAGGTTACTAAATTTAAAGTTGGAGATTTAGTTGGTGTAGGTTGTATGGTAGAGAGCTGCCAAAATTGCCACTCTTGCGACGAAAGTTTAGAACAGTATTGTGAAAATGGTTTTACGGGAACGTATAACAGTAAAAGAAGTAAATACGGAGGAATTACGTACGGAGGATATTCTGAAAACATTGTGGTTGAGGAAAACTTTGTTTTACATATTCCTGAAAATATAGATGTTAAAGCTGCCGCACCTTTATTATGTGCTGGTATTACCACATGGTCACCTTTACGCCACTGGAATGTTAAAGCGGGTGATAAAGTAGGTGTAATTGGTTTAGGTGGTTTAGGACACATGGGAGTTAAATTTGCTAAAGCAATGGGTGCTCATGTAGTGATGATTACAACCTCTGCTAAAAAAGGGGATGATGCAAAGTTATTAGGGGCTGATGAAGTTTTACTTTCTACAGATGAAGAGCAAGTAAAAAAACACGCGAATAGTTTTGACTTTTTATTAAACACTGTTCCTGTAAAACATGATTTAAACCCTTACATTGGATTATTAAAATTAGATAAAACTATGTGTATTGTAGGTGCTATTGAACCTATTGATTTACACGGTGGTATTTTAATTAATAAAAGAAGAAATGTAGCAGGTTCTCTAATTGGTGGGATTAAAGAAACACAAGAAATGTTAGATTTTTGTGGCGAACATAACATCGTTTCTGAAGTTGAAGTGATCAATATACAAGATATTAATGAGGCGTATGAGCGTATGATCAAATCGGATGTTAAGTATCGATTTGTAATTGATATGAAATCGTTAAAAGCATAAATTAAAAAACCGGAAAGATTTACTTTCCGGTTTTTTTATGGTTTACTCCTAGCCCTGATAGAGCCGATATCCTTATTTGTAGCGTAAACGAAAATAAGATAAAGGCGAAAGCAGGAACATGGATTTATTTTTTGCCCAAGCCATCCCGCTCCTAAAAATATAGATTCATAATTGCATCATAAACTTGAGAGGGTGCGTATAGGTTAAAATCTGATTCGGGTATGGAAACAGTCATGGTGGAAGATGTTGTAAAATCCTTATGAGCCATTTTAAAATTTCCGTTACTTTCAGTTAAAATAATAATTCGCATGGTTATACCAGTAGGAATATTTTGTAAGGTAAGATTGTTCCCGTTTGAAAGATTAAATTGCCCTATGGAGTCTGTGACGTCTGGTATTAAAAAATAAATATTACAGTTTAAATGGTTGTATTGAGAAGCAATATTCATTGAAATTGCTGCAGTACTGGCATTATCTTGAAATCTAAATTTATCGATATTTATCCAATTTAAATCGGTTAATACAGCATATAAATAGCCAGATTCTCCCTCCACGACATCTACACCAGTGTTGGTCCACTCCATAATGGAAGAGGTTTGATCTCCAGTCCAAGAGGTATATCCGTTTACATCCCCACCGGTTAAACTGGCTTTTGCATATAAATAATACTCGTCTACTACATCCACGGGTACTCCATTTTTGGTAACGTTTATATAAAAGGCTCCGCCGGTTTTTAATAGATTTAGATTATTCCCATTGAGCCCCATGGTACTAACATTTGTTAATAATAAATCGGCAGCGTGATACAGTTCTATAAATTCTAATTTTACATTACCTGTTACAGGTGCTCCGTTTAAAGCTAATGAGGTTCTAGGAATGTTTAAAAACGCTTCTTGCTCTGAGGTAAATGCAATATCCTCCTGATCTAAATTAAATATTTGAGTTTGTGTACGAGCTTGACGTTGGGCATTTATTAAACTTACAAAAGTACTTGCTGATGGTGGTACTGATGAGGTTGTATGATCGTCGTCATTATTACAGCTTGTAATAACAAAAGCTGTGAATAAAAGGTAAACTAACTTTTTCATGATTTCTAATTTTAAAAAATTAAAACGTTAAGTTTATGTGGTCTTATTTAAAATATAGAATTGATATGGGAAATTAATTGAGACTCTGTAGCATTTTGAAGGTCTGAATCCTGAATTTGGAAATTTGCCCCCGAGCTAATGGTTCCGGATTTTATTGCCATTATATACGCTCCATTATGTGGTGTAATAAATATGAAATGTATGGTGGCACCAATAGGAAGTTGGTTAATGTTAAAGGAGTTTGTACTCCCCGTAAATGTTGACATGTTGCCTAAACTATTTGGAACCTCATCTAAAGTAAAATACATGTTAGAATTTTCTGCATGATAAATTTGAGGCACTTTTATAGATACAGCTGTTAGTGGACGGCTATCATTATAAAATCGGTCAATATTAAACCATCCAAAATCACTTAGGATCATCATGTAACTGGCCGCAAGTCCACGGTCTATGGTAGCATCTGCATTTAACGTCCATTCTACTTGATTGTCTTGAGATAAACTTCCGTTCCATTGTAACATTTCAGAATCAAAACCTCCTGTTAAATTATAAGGTACATCTAAAGTATAATTACAAACTACATCTAAAAGAACTTGATCTTGATAAACGGCTACCTCGAAAGCTCCTCCTGATTTTAAAATTTGCAATTGATTGTTTATGTTATATCCCATGGTTGTAACACCGGTTAAGGCCATATCAGCCGTATCGTAAACTTCTAAAAATTTTAAGGTTACTGAGCCTGTTACAGCATTTCCGTTTTTGCGTAAACAATTTTGTTCTATACGAATTTTAGTTCCTTTGGGAGAGGTATAGTTGATTACATCTCCTGTACTTAGATTAAAGCTTTGAGTTTGCGTTTTTGCAGTACGTGAATTATTAATCAAGTCATTAAACTGAGATGCAGTTGGTACATTTGAGTTAGAAGAATCATCGTCGTTATTACAGCTAATTAATAAAATAGCAGATAATAAAATGTAAATTACTTTATTCATAATTTTTGATTTTATAATTGATTATTAGACAGTTATCAAAATATTAACCAAAAAATTTAGTATAAAGTATGCAG
>CAVBJB010000123.1:0-6109 GCA_963595625.1 Lachnospiraceae bacterium
ATATTAGGTAAGTATTTACTCAAGTTTCCAGAAATGACAGATACTTTGGTTAACTTAATGATAAATTCAGATAATAAATGGAAAGTTCGCTCTGCCTTACTTTTTCAGATTCATTATAAAGAAAAAACCAACGGCGAGCTTTTGTTTAAAGTGGTACGTAAATTTCAGCATCATCCTGAGCAATTTGTTCAAAATGCTATTAATTGGTCTTTAAACGAATATTCAAAATACAACGAAGTCGAGGTATCTAAATTTATAAAAAAGCACAACATACAAAGTTATAAAACCAAACCCATGCGGTCCATAGTATAAAGTAAAAAGGCTGAGATATATCTCAGCCTTATTTTATTGTTTTAATAAATTAATACTTACTGTAGCTAAATCCGAGTCCGGAAAACGCTTAAACATATTCATTACCGGGTTTAAACCTGCCTCTTTACAAACTTTATGGAAAACATCAATTTCCAATATGTATTGATCCGAGAAACCATGCGTTGCATCATAAGCCGTAGCAGGTGTTTTACCAATATTTACTGCCGTTAAATCAGGAGCTATAGTATGAAGCTCAATTAACAGCAAGCCATATTTTTGTAAATAAGGAGACCATTTTTGTAGGTGATTTTTTAAATTTTCCTCCACAGCATTATTAGCCAAACGTTCGCCTCTAAAAGCAAAAGCACCAGTAGAGGCAGAAACTCTATCTGCGCTAGCTGTTGTAGGCTCCCAAATACGATTATGATCTAAAAACGTACGCATATTAAGCAAATCACTCAGCTCAATTTTATATTTTTCATTTAAATCAGCTGCAAGTAAATCAGGGTTACCAATATCTCCCCAAATTACTTTAGCCCAAATATCGTTCTTAATTAAATTAGCACGCGTAACCTTTAAAGCCGCCTGATTATAATCCGCACCCACTAAAAACAACGGATGTTGTTCTAACATTTTACCCCTAAGGGTGTAGCGCTCAATTACCTCAAATAAATGTTGCAACAAAGTACCATCACCACAACCCATATCTAAAATTCCCTTAGGTTGTTCGTCAATAGGTTTATTAAAAATATCGATAATTAAATCGTCAATTACTTTAAAATACGTAGAGTGAGCACCACCACTACCCCAAACATTCATTTCTCGATCCACATGTATTTCGTCCTGCCCCTCAGCTAAATCTCTAATTTTTTTAGGATCCCCAAAAATTAAATCATCTATACGAGCAAACATAGGTAAATAAGAAACCGTTACACCGTAAGCAGTAGCTCTACGGGCAAAAAACAAGCCTATTTCTGTAAACTCAAAATTACCTTTAGCTTGTGTAAACCATCCCAATTGAGCTAAAAATTCTAGAACCTTCTCAAAACATTCCGGATTTTTATGAAACTCATCTGCCGAGAAAGACGATTGCATAAAATAATTATGAAACATCCCACTCATACCCAAACGCACAATTACAGGCCCCAATAAAGCCCCCTCAATATGCTTTTGAATTTGATATGTAATTTTACCCTCACACACATTTTCATCGCACGGAGCAAAAACAAAATCTTTATATTTACTAAAAAGTTTAACCCATTGCTGACAAACCTCTTCAGAAATCTGATTGGATTGTAACAATTCCGGATTAGAGGTAAACCCAAACAAATCCCTATAAATAGGTGCCTTGCCAAAAGCAAAAGCCGAATGCTCATTTACTCGAACCTCTACCACATTCGTTGCATTGTTAACCTCATAGTCTATAAAACCCTGAGACGCTAAAACACGCAACGCCACATTTAAATAGCCCTCATTAGCCTTAAATTCAGAAACAAGATCACTCAAACAGCAGCTCTTTTTATCTAATAAATAAGCCAAAACGCCAAATTTATCTAAACTCGATACAACCGGAGTAGTTACCAAACCATCCAAGTGTCTAAAAATTGCTTCTCTAAGTGATTTTTTATCCATAAAACTATTAATTACGCAGACCTTATTTTCCTGCCAATTCATGTAACTCAAATATAAAAGAAATATAAATGATAATTAACGTAAATAAGTTATTTATTGTTAAAAATTAATTAAAATAATAGCGTTACCCTTACAAAAACTCCTATCGTCGTTTTTTAAGGGTCACGTGTTCCGCACTCGCTCTTTTATATATCCACTGCGTTCCTATATAAAAGGAGCTCAAACAAATGCTCCACCCGTTAACGCAAACGTTACACTAAACGTTAGGCTAAGCTATAAAGTTGCAGGGATACTATTTTTTTTTATAAGGAAATTTAAAACTTGTAAATTAAATCTTTAATAGGACAAAGATTAAAAAACGCTTGGTTTATGCGTTAGCGATTGAGGCTTTGTTGAAGCTCTTTATTGCAGCGTAGCGGAGATAAAAGCGACTGCCGAAAGCGCGACGCAAAAGGGGCTGTTATACAAACAGCCCCTTTTGCGTAACGCCCTAATTATTTTAAAATTTTGGATTTTGTAAATCTATATCCCATGTAAGGCTTGGGTTGTACCAAAGATGACCGTTTTTTACTTGTAGCGGTGCGTCTATATTGTTGGTGTACAAAGCGCCAGTGCCAAGACCTTGCGGCATAGGATTTTTAAGTTGATAGGTAAATTGTGCAATTGCATTTAACCCGATATTTCCTTCGAGCGCAGAGGTTATCCACCAACCAATGTTTCGCATTTCTGCTAACTGGATCCACTCGAGCGAGCCTTTAAATCCGCCCACTAAACTTGGTTTTAGGATGATGTATTGGGGTTTTATAGCGTCTAAAAGTTTTATTTTATCCTCTAGGTTTGTTACGCCAATAAGTTCCTCGTCTAGGGCTATAGGTAGCGGGGTTTGCTGACACAGTTGGTGCATGCTTTGTATTTGTTTTTGCTTGATGGGCTGCTCTATACTGTGTAGGTTAAAACTGGCTAATATTTCTAGTTTTTTAAGCGCATCCTCTGGGGTAAACCCGCCGTTTGCATCTACTCTAATTTCAATTTGATCTGGGGTGTAATGTGTACGAATAAACTGTAGTAAATCGATTTCTTTTTGAAAGTCGATTGCTCCAATTTTTAGTTTTATACAGGTAAAACCCTGAGCTAATTTTTCGTCGATTTGCTGTTTCATAAACGCATGATCGCCCATCCAAACCAATCCGTTGATGGAGATGGAATCTGTACCTTGAGAAAATGCAGAAGGAAAAAGCTGAAAAGGCTCGTCGCTTTTTAGGGATAAAAACGCTTGCTCGAGCCCAAATTGTATGGACGGAAACTCGCGCAATTGGTTCCATAATTGGTTTAAACCTAAATGGATATTTTGGCAAACCCATTGCAGTTTTTCTTGATAATTGGGTACATCGTCGTGCGATAGGCTACGCAAAATACCGCATTCTCCTACTCCTATTTTATCGTTTTCTTGTAGAAAAATATACCAGGTTTCTTTATCTGTAATGACTCCTCTAGAGGTTCCGGACGGACGTTTAAAATGTAAGATGTGTTTATGATAAGTTGCTTTCATGCTGTTGTCATTAAAAAAAGCTCCTGTAAAAAGGAGCTTTGATGTTATATTTGGATTGAATTACCTACGTCTAGTAAAATTAATTCTTTTTGTTTGTTTTGGAAGATTTGTTTTGAAACCTCGTGGTCTATTTTAATGAAACCAAACGTATCAAAATGGTAACCTAAAACTTTATTTACCTCTAAAAATTCGGCTGCGATGGATGCGTCTAGTGCGTCCATGGTAAAGTTATCTCCAATTGGTAAAATAGCTAAATCTAATTTGGTACGCATTGGGATTAACTTCATATCGAAAGTTAAAGCGGTATCTCCGGCTATGTATATGTTTTTATCTGTTTCTGACTCAATAACAAATCCTCCCGGTTGGCCACCGTTAGTACCGTCTGGAAATGAAGAAGAGTGAATGGCGTTTACGTATTTAACTTTACCAAAGTCAAAGTTCCAAGAGCCTCCGTGGTTCATTGGGTGTGCTTTAAAACCTTTAGCCTCATAATAGCCTGCAATTTCTGCATTAGAAACGATAGTTGCACCGGTGTTTTTAGCAATAGTTTCTACATCTGCAACGTGATCACCATGTGCATGGGTAATTAAAATATAATCTGCCTTTAAAGCATTTACATCAATGTTTTTTGCAAGTTCGTTAGCAGTGATAAATGGGTCAACAATTATATGTTTACCATTAGTTTCGATAGCTAAAGTTGCATGACCTAAATACGTAATTTTCATGATTTAATTAGTTTTGAGTATATAATACAATTGCGGTAACTAAAGATAATAAAAAGGTTCCTAAAGCCACAACTTTTAATTCGGGATCGTATGCTTTTGGTTCTTTAACATCGTTAACACGTTTTAAATGTGGTGCAAATATTAATAAGAAAACAACCGTAAACGGGAAAATTATGATGTTGTTTATAAAACCATAAGCCAATAAGCATATAAACGCAACAATAATCATACTAATATGATACGTTTTAGCTTTTTTACTTCCCATTTTTACTACAATGGTATTTTTACCCGATGTAATATCATTTTCTATATCGCGCATGTTGTTTAGGTTTAATACGCCAACGCTTAATAATCCAACGGTAATTGCTGGTAAAATTGTAGTAAAATCTACTTGCATGGTATATAAAAAATTAGAGCCTATTACGCTTAATAATCCAAAAAATAAAAATACAAATAGATCCCCTAAACCTCTGTAACCGTAAGCAGATTTACCCACTGTATATTTTATTGCTGCCGCAATAGAGGCAAGTCCTAAAACAAAAAACAGTAAAGAATATAAAAAGTTATCCTTACCAAAAGAGATGTAAATTAAAATAAGCGAAACGATTAAAGAAATCACAGATGTTGCAATTATTGCCATTTTCATTTGCTCCTTAGAGATAGCACCTGATTGTATGGCACGTTTTGGACCAACTCTTTTATCATTATCTGTCCCTTTTACACCATCTCCATAATCATTAGCAAAATTAGAAAGGATCTGAAAACATAAAGTGGTAAGAATTGCAAAAGTAAATATGGTCCAGAAATGGCATTTATCTGGTACTTGACGGTATGCAGCAAAACTTCCTACTAAAATTCCTGAAATGGAAAGCGGTAAGGTACGTAAACGTGCCGCTTCTATCCATACTTTTATATTCATCTATTTCTTATTAATTTTTGTGAACTACAAATATCCGAAGAAATTTAGCACCGAAAAAATATTTAGTTCTTTTTTACATCCATTGGGTATTATGAGCCTCAATATCATATAAAACATAATTGGCAATTTTTTGATATTCGGTTTTATTTGCAATTGGTAAACTAATTTTCCCCGAAGCGGTTTGCAATTTTAAATAAGCTAAATTGTTGTTTTTTTGCCAAAACGCATAAGATACGCGTACGGACTGTATGTTTTTTAAAGGTAGTATAGTAAACTTTGTAAATAAAATTCCGCTTTTAATTACCAATCGGTCTTTATATAGTTTTACTTTATAACGTTTGTAATTTATGTAAAATGAGACTATTAGTAGTATAGAAAGGAAAATATAAGTTAATACAAGCCAATTAACCTCAGTATAATCCAGCTCTGTATCTTCGATTCTAAAAAACGTTCCAAAAATGTAAAGCATAACCGCAGCCAAAATTAATAAGCCTATGAATGAGTTTACAATCCAAAAGCGAATGTTTGGTTTAAGGGATAAAAAAACTTCTGAATCTAAAACTTTAAAATCCAAGTAACTTTTAAAACGTTGTATTTCGGTTTTAGAAAGCGCCGGAACCTCAATAATATTTTTATTTTTTTTGATTGAGGGGTCTCCTATTAAGGCTAAATCTAAACGATAAACATCAAAATACCTGCGTAAAACAGATGTAGTTTCAGCAAAATACTGAATGCGTTTGGGTTTAACAATGGTTTGAAAACGTTGTAAAAGACCAAAAGTTATTAATAAGGAATCTTTATTTTTTACAATTTTATAATCAAAATATCTAATTAAACCCAACACCAGGTTTAAAAGTATAAATAATAAAATACTAGTAAGGACAAAAAAAGTTATTGAGTTAGATATCTGATTTACAATTATATCATTATCAATATATTTAGTTAAAATATGCTGATTAAATTCTTTTAAAT
>CAVBJB010000124.1:0-6107 GCA_963595625.1 Lachnospiraceae bacterium
TGTTTGAGCAGCTGTTCTGGCGTTGCTCCCATCCAAAAACCAACTTGAGGATGAAAAAACAAATATCTAAAAGCTGTAGGATAAGCCTTTAATAAACGTTTATACATCAACATAAAGTCGATATTGGGTAAATTTATAGTCTCCTTACGGGAAAGAACCACTTTTTTTATCTGCCCTGTTTGTATAGCAGCAATACCCTTTTCAACTAAATCGATATGGAAGTTTTTAGTATCCTCATTTGGCATTTGCTCTTGAAAAACTCCAAAATCTACTTCTAAATCTTTTATTTTATCTACAACAATCTCACAATTTTCTAGAGGAAAAAACACATTGTCATTTCCATCAAAAGGAGCAAAAACAAAACCTTTATCTAAATAATCGTCTGTTTGGTACACCTGGTAATCTTGCTGAAAATACCCCACAATAACATCAGAGTTTGGCTTTGCATAAAGAACAAAAGGCAAACTTTCGACCAAATGGTTATTTAAATAGTTTTCAATCTCAATCATCGTGGTCTTTTTGGAATCACCATATTAGACATTTTACAAACCGAAATTAAATTATCATTTTCGTCCGTAATTTTAATTTCCCACAAATGCACGCTTTTGCCTTGGTGTACAATACGAGCGGTACCATAAACCATTCCGTCGCGTTTTGCTTTTACGTGGTTGGCAGAAATTTCTATCCCTCTCACTTCAAATTTTTCATGATCTACAAAAAATATAGACGCCGCGCTACCCACACTTTCAGCTAAAGCCACAGAAGCTCCTCCGTGTAATAAACCCATAGGTTGATGTACCGTAGGCGTTACAGGCATTTGTGCCTTTAAAAAATCTTCACCTGCATCTATAAATTCTATCTGTAAAGCTTCCATTAAAGTGTTCTTAGACATCTTTTTACACAAGCTCAACACCGTTTCTTTATCGTATAACATATATTTTTTGCAAATTTTGGATTGGTTTACAAATTTAGAAAAGCTATTTTACAAACTACTTAATCTAAGTTACTTTATTTTTAGCTAAATTAGCACCTACAACAATTAACATTTTTTATGAAGAATTTTTTCTTTTTACTTTCTTTATTAACAGGATTAATTTTTACTTCTTGTAGAGATGATTTTGAGTTTGAGCCAAGCACCGGAAATCTAGAATTCTCTAAAGACACCGTTTACTTAGACACCGTTTTTACCAATCACGGATCAAGTACCTATCGCTTAAAAGTATATAACCGTTCAAGCAAAGATATTAGTATTCCTAATATTAGATTATCTAAAGGGGAAAGTTCTAATTACCGATTAATGGTAGACGGTATGCCCGGAAAAAACTTCAATAATGTTGAACTTTTAGCCAAAGACAGTTTATATATTTTTGTTGAAACCACTATAGATTACGCTCAGTACCAAAACCAAACGGCGGAGTATTTGTATACAGATCAAATCCAGTTTGATTACGGCAGCAAGCAACAAAATGTTGAATTGGTAACGTTGGTTAAAGATGCTTACTTTTTATATCCTAAACGTTACACAGACAACTCTTACGAACATTTACTTTTAGGGGATGAACCCATTTACGGCTTTGTTCTGGACGAAAACGACCCTGTAAACGGTAACGAATTACAATTTAACAACACAAAACCTTATGTAATTTACGGCTATGCAGCCATCCCTAATAACAAAACCCTCACCATACAAGCAGGAGCACAAATTCATTTTCATTACGGATCTGGGATTATTGGCGCTCAAA
Organism: Lachnospiraceae bacterium; assembly: GCA_963595625.1. GTDB lineage: Bacteria > Bacteroidota > Bacteroidia > Flavobacteriales > Flavobacteriaceae > Flavobacterium. Next base: position 1,743 of record CAVBJB010000124.1, read on the forward strand.
ATGCAACCCTACAAGTTAATGGAACGGTATCAAATCCCGTAGTTTTTCAGAGCAACCGTTTAGAACCCATGTTTGAGGATGTAGCCGGACAATGGGGCGCAATCTGGATGACCTCTGGTAGTACGGCAAACATAAACAACGCCATCATTAAAAACGGAACCATAGGTTTATTGTTAGAAGATAATCAAAACGAGCTTTACAACGTACAACTTTACAACCACACACATTACGGAATTTTAGCCCGTCACGCTCAAATAAATGCCGAAAATGTTGTAACAAACAATCTAGGAAAAGCGAGCGCCGCTTTAAGTTTAGGTGGAAATTATAATTTTACCCATTGTACACTTGCCAATTACGGAGCCGCAGGCACCACAACCTCATTACTTATGGATAATGGCGACGGTAGCAACGCCTACGCACTTACCCAAGCTAACTTTAACAATTGTATCCTTTACGGAACGGCAACTTACGCGCTTAGTTTTAGTAAGGAAGGGATTACAAATTTTAATTTCAGTTTTAAAAACAGCTTAATTAAGTTTTCAGATTACGGACAATTTAGCACCAATATGTTGTATCCTTTAGCAAATACTACAGATTTTCAAAATTGTATAATCTCTAAAAACAACAACAAAACACCAAAGTTTAGAGATACCAGTAAAAACGATTTAATCATTGGGGAGGATTCCTTTGCCAAAGCCCTTGGTGGAAATTTCTCAAATTCCGGACTCGACATTTTAGGCAACCTTCGCCTCGCACAAAACGCAGATGCAGGTGCCTACAACCATATCATTTTTGACTAACTCCAAAAGGCCTAACATACTTGTATGTTGGGCTTTTTTTATGGCGTGCCCACCCAAGTAAAAAAGGAAATTTTAGCCTAAGTATAATTTGGGTGGTCGGGCTTTCGGCTCAATCTTTTAGTTGGTAACTGTCCTATCGGAGTTACCAACTAAAAGGATACCGCCTCTATCCCTCACGCACTCCGCCTTAGTTTATAAACCCGATGGCGCGGATTTGTAATCCGTGACATATATAAAATTAAGAGCTGTCATAAAGTCTACTATTATTACTATAAAAACGCCAAGTTAAAGCTTGGCGTTTTACTTTTTAAACTAGTTTGTATTTTCAAGATGGTACTGATTATAATCCGTAAAAATTGTAATTCATTTATCATACTAAAATATAAAGAGAATCCTTTTGTAAGAAAATTTATAAATTCGTTAAATTTATTTAAATTTAAAATCTAATTTAGTAAAGCACGGATTTAAAATCCGCGCGAGCGGGTAATTTTGAGTACATTTACAACTATACAGACCATTTAGGTAATGTACGTGTATCCTATAAATACGACGAAACTGCAACCCAAACCAATAACATAGCTATTGTAGATGCCAACAATTATTACCCTTTTGGTTTAAAACACAAAGGTTACGCTAGCCCTAATGAAAATCCAGAGTATAAGTACAAATACAACGGTCAGGAATTTCAAGACGAATTAGGATTAAACTGGTATTCAATGACTTGGAGGCAGTACGACCCAGCTATTGGTAGGTGGTTAGTTATAGACCCAAGAGTTGAAGATTTGGAGTCAATTACCCCTTATAATGCCTTTTTAAACAACCCTGTTACATATAGTGACCCAGAAGGAGATATTTCACCTCAATTGATAGCAGGTGCTATAGGTGCTTTATGGGAATATGGTTCTCAAGTTTATAGTAATTATCAAAGTGGAGCTACAGGTTATGACGCTTGGATTGGAAATGTTGATTTTGCCGATGTAGCCACAGAAGGAATAGCAACTGGCTTGACAATGGGTACAAACAAAATAGCTGGAGATTTTCATACAAAAGGAATTAAAGCCTCTGTTGATTTATCAGCGATTAGGGTATTGAAGTTGTGGGAATTCACAAAGATGTCGGAGATGTTGCAAAAACAACTTTAGAGAATACTGCATTAAGTAAAGTGGGAGGTCTTTTAGGTGATAAAGTTTCAGGTGCTATGAAAAAAGATGTTGATAAGGCATTAAGCACTTCAAAAAAAGAGGTAGCTGTGGCTGAAAAAAAGTTAAGAAAAGCTGAAAATATAGCAACTAATAAAAATACCAGAGTTAAGCCTGAAAATAGTGCAAGTCCTTCTGTAAAACAGCAAAATCTTTCTCAAAAGCAAAGTCATTTAAAAACGGCTCAAACAGCTTCCAAAGTGGTAAACTCAACTGCAACAAAAACCGTTACTGACAAAGCGAGTGGTTTGGGAACTCAAAGCACTTGGGATAAAGTTAAAAGTTGGTGGGACAGCCTTTAGAAATAATAAAAAGGGGATATTTAATCCCCTTTTTTATTGACATTCTACTTTCTTTTTTAAATTGATGTTCCTCATTTTTGGATTACTCGGTATAACTTTTAACTCATAGCAGTCATTTATTTTTATGTCATCTGAATGGATTTCTATAAAATGTTTATATTCTTTGTTATTTACTATATAGGTATAGTGAGCAATGTTTCTTGTTGTGATTCCCCCTTTCCTGACATTGTATTTAATATCAATTATTGTGGCAGAAATAGTGATTCCTTCTTTTTCAATTTTATTGATTCTGTGATAAGAGTATATAATCATTAAAATTAGTGCAACTGCTATTGAGAATAAGACCCAAAAAAATAATTTTCGATTGTTTTGGTTGTTATTTTTTATTGTGATGTTTTTCTGCTTTTTCTTCATTTTATTTATAAGCCTGTTTGGTTTTAAAATCTCTGATTGTTAAGTCAAGAAATCTGATAATAATTGCTTTATCTTCTTCTTCCATATCCTGTATTACTTCAAACTTTTTATAAAGCTCTTTGTCTTTTATAGAGGTTACTTCATCACTCAAAAGAGCATCAGCCGAAATCCCCAGTACATCTGCAATACTTTTTAAAGCATCAGCAGGAGGAATGGTTGTTCCAAGCTCGTAACGTGATAAGCTTTTGTTGTTTATATCGGCTTTATCCGCAAGTTCAGCTTGTGAAAGTCCTTTTTGTTGTCTGTATAATCTTATGCGTTCCGCTATGGTCATAATCAAGAAATAACTACCCGATGGCGCGGTTTTGTAATCCGTGCCTTAAATAAAAATTATGAGCTGGTCATAAAGTCAACTAATAGTATTATATAAAAGCCAAGCTAAAACTTGGCGTTTTACTTTTTAAACTAGTTTGTATTTTCAAGATGGTACTGATAATAATCAATAAAAAATGTAATTCATTTATTAAACTAAAATATAACGAGAATACTTTTGTAAGAAAATTTAGAAATTCGTCAAATTTATTTAAATTTAAAACATAATTTAAATAACGTACGGATATAAAATCCGCGCGATCGGGTTATTAGAGCAAAACATTGAAAATTTGGCAAACTGTCCAACTTGTCCAAATACACCAGAATTTAAACCCTTAATTGACGACCCTAATAACACTTATGTTTATGATCCTGAAACAAAGCAAGCTAGTTTATTGCTTGACGAAGTTGCAGTTACGGCTACAAGTAACAATCAATCCGATAATAACAATAATTGGTGGATTATCGATTGGTTGCCAAACCGAAATAAAAATTTTGACAGGCCATTCAATATCACATTATGAACCTATGGAGTAGTTGCGATAACTACCGAAACCTGGCTCCATAGTGAAAGAAAAGCTCTTGAGAAACGAGGCATTAAGACAGCTGCCAAATAAATAAAAATTTTAAACCAAGTATTGATAAGGTTAATAAATTTTCCAAAAGACTTGGTGTTGCTGGTGCAGCATATAGTGCAGGTAGTTTAGGGTATGACATAGTATCTGGTCAAGAAATCACAGCTCGTCAAGTTTTTGATACCGCCATAAGCGTATGGCTTTCTTTTATTTCTATTTCTAATCCAGTTGCACTGTTAAAATTAGGTGCGTACACTATCATAAATATGTATGGTGGATTTGATGGTATTAAAGAAAGTTTTAGAATAAATACTGTAATAATTAATAAGGAATGAAAATATATATACTAGAAAAAGTAAACTTAAGAAAATTATATTTGTTTGTTATCTTAGGTGTGTTGATTTATTCTTTTTTTATGATATTATTAATCAGTTTGATAACCCTATTTTTTCCTAATTTTAATAATTTAGGTTTATTATTTGTATTAACTGCATTAATTTTTGGAAACTATATTTATAAATTCTCTTATTCAAAGTCATCACAGAAAATACAAATTAAGTTAAATGATAAAAAAATAGTATTTGAAGAAAATGAAATATTAATGACAGATTTAAAGAGTATTAAAATTAAAGGTGCTAGATTTAATTACTATCCTAAGTTAATAATTGAATTAGTTGACAGAAAAAAAATCAACTTTAGAGTT
>CAVBJB010000125.1:0-6057 GCA_963595625.1 Lachnospiraceae bacterium
CAATTGTATATTAAAAAAAGAAAAAAAAGACTTAAGTATTAATTTTTGCCCAAAAACAATTCAAAACGGACAAAAAAAAAACGACTCATTCAAGTCGTTTTTTATTTTATTGCCATCCTCCACCTAATGATCTATAAAGAGTAATTAAAGCATTTAATTGTTTGTATTTATTATCTATCAGAGCTAACTCTGCGTTTAAGGCATTATCTTTTGCAGTTATAACTTCTAAATAATTAACCATTCCATATTTTAATAGCTTGTCTGAATATTCAACTGCTTTATTTAAAGATTCAACTTGCTGCGTTCGTAAATCCAATTTATTGGTTTCATTTTGATAACTAGCATAAGCGTCCGATACTTCTTTAGTTGCTTCTAAAAAGGTTTTTTCGTATTGTAAAAACGCTTTTTGTTGATTTGCTTTTGCAATTTCAAAATTTGTCTTTACCGTTCGAGCGTTTAGAATAGGTTGTGTAATACCTGATACAATGTTAGCAAAAAATGAATTTGCACTAATAAGTTTATCTAACTCTAAAGACTGAAATCCGGTGGTTGCAGTAATGGTAAAAGAAGGATAAAAATTAGATCGTGCTATATTAGTTTGCTCAAAAGTACTTTTAAGGTTATATTCTGCAGCAATTAAATCAGGTCTGTTAGCCAAAAGGGTTGATGGAACCCCGGTTTTAACGTCTAATTCTATTTTTTGATCTTCGATAGTTGTTCTGTCAATACTTGAAGGAGCTTCACCGGTAAGGATACTTAACGAATTTTCTAATACTTTAATATTATACTTTAGATCTTCAATTATAATTTGAGTTGCTATCTTTTGATTTTCAGTTTGGATAACTCCAACCTCATTAACTGTTCCACCATCCTTTAAAGCTTTAGCAACCTTAATACTTTCCTCTCTATTCATCATTGTTTTTTCTGCTACTTTAAGTTGAGCGTCTAATGATAAGAGTTGGTAATATACAGATGCAATTGATGAAACAATTTGAGCTTGTACTGCTTTTGTGGTAGCTAAAGTTTGCAAGTAGCTAGCTTGAGAGGCTCTTTTTTGGCTTCTTAGCTTACCCCAAATATCCGCTTCCCAAGAAAGCACTGGAGATAATTGATATTGATCTATACGATCAAAAAGTCTACCAAATTGTGAGTTTTTAGATGTTTCTTGATGCGTCCAAGTAGCTGTGGCGTTTATGGTTGGGTAATATGCGTGTTTCCCTTTCTTCATACTTGCCTCTGCAGCAGCCACATTTTGTAGGGCTATTTGGACATCATAATTATTTTGGATTCCTTTATTGATATAGTTTTGTAATTGTGAATCTGTAAAAACTTTATGCCAAGAAACAGTAGCTATAGAGGTAGTATCACCCTCTATAACTTCTGATCTAAATTTTTCTTGTGCCTTTAAATTTGGTCTTTCGTAATTTTTAGCAACAAAACAAGATTGCATAGTAATACTTGCACCAATTATTAAGGAAACCTTTACTATATTTTTATTCATTGTTTGTGTTTGATTTATTTTCAATTTTTAAAGGACTAATTTTTTCTTGAATGGCTTGGAAAATCACAAATAATACTGGAATAATGAAAACTCCGATAAGTGTTCCAATTAGCATACCTCCAACAGCTCCCATACCAATGGATCTATTACCTACAGCTCCTACACCGCTAGCAAATGCTAAGGGTAATAAACCTAAAATAAATGCAAAGGATGTCATTAAAATTGGGCGTAAACGTGCTTGTGCTCCATCATAAGCAGCCTCAACTATACTCATTCCATGTTTACGTCTTTGAACTGCGTATTCTACAATTAATATGGCGTTTTTAGCTAATAAACCAATAAGCATGACTAATGCTACTTGGAAATAAATGTTGTTTTCTAATCCAGCAAATTTTATAAATAAAATTGCTCCAGCAATACCTACGGGTAAAGATAAAATTACAGCCAATGGTAAAATATAACTTTCGTATTGACCCGCTAATAAAAAGTAAACAAATACTAAACTTAACATGAAAATCAATGCCGATTGGCTTCCTGCCAAAATTTCCTCTCTAGACATACCCGAAAATTCATAAGCATAGTTTGATGATAAGTGTTCTTCAGCCACTTCTTGTACAGCTTTAATAGCATCACCCGACGAGTATCCAGGATTTGCTTTCCCGGTAATTTTGGCCGATTTTAATAAATTAAAACGAGAAACAGCCTCTGGACCATAAATCTTTTTAAACTCAATAAATTGAGAAATTGGAATCATTTGACCTGTGTTATTAGCAACATTTATTTTATTTATCGATGCTAAGTCTTCACGATCCTTAGGCTGCGCCTGAATCATTACGCGATATTGTTTACCAAATCTATTAAAATCTGTTGTATAAAGCCCTCCGTAATATCCTTGCATTGTGTTTACAATACTTGTTACAGATACCCCAGCATTTTTAGCTCTTTCAACATCTACATCCATTTGATATTGAGGGAAAGTAGGGTTAAAGTTTGTCATGGCATACTGAATTTCTGGGCGTGCATTTAGTGCACCCAAAAATTGCCCTATTGACGCATTCATGTCTGTAAAGCTCTCGTCGTTTTTATTTTGAAGATTTACCTCAAAACCGTCAGCATTACCGAATCCTTGAACAGATGGTGGCGTAATAAATATGATACGAGCATCTTTGTACTTAGCAGTTTGTGCTTGTAAATTTTGTACAATGCTATGAACGTTTAACTCATCAGATTTTCTGTTTTCAAAATCATCTAATTTGATAATTCCCATAGCATAAGATCCTCCATTAACTGAGTTAATGATACTTCTACCTGCTACCATCATTCGTTCTTTTACTCCTGGTGTATTTGCAACAATCTCATCTAATTCAAATAAAACTTTTTGAGTTTCTTTCATGGTTGTTCCTGCAGGCATAGTAATATCCATCATAATACTACCTCTATCTTCAGTCGGTATAAAACCAGAAGGCGTGGTAACAAATAACCAGTAGGCTAGTGCAGATGAAGCTAATAGAATAACACCTGTAATCCATTTATTGGCAATTAAACCTTTTACCGCTCCTACATATTTATTTGTAAGCTTTTCAAATCCTGTATTAAATGCGATAAAGAATCGATCTTTAAAATTTTTCTTTTTACCATGATTATCATGTGCATGAGGTTTTAATAATAAGGCACACAATGCTGGTGAAAGTGTTAATGCGTTAACAGCAGAAATTATAATAGATACGGCTAACGTAATTGCAAATTGTTTGTAGAATACTCCTGATGGTCCTGATAAGAAAGATACAGGAATAAACACTGCAGACATTACTAAGGTAATAGATACAATGGCTCCCGTAATTTCGCTCATGGCAGAAAGTGTAGCTTCTTTGGCAGAATCATAACCTTCTTCTAACTTAGCGTGCACCGCTTCTACTACTACAATGGCGTCATCAACCACAATACCAATTGCTAAAATCATAGCAAATAAGGTAAGCATGTTGATAGAGAATCCAAAGATTTTTAAGAAGAAGAAGGTACCTACTATTGCAACAGGTACTGCTATACCTGGAATTAAAGTAGAACGTAAATCTTGTAAGAATAAGTAAACTACAATAAATACTAAAATAAAGGCTTCAAATAAGGTGTGAACAACCTTGTCAATAGATGCATCAAGGAATGTTTTACTATCCATTGGTACTACATACTTAATACCGTCTGGGAAGTTTTTAGATTCTTCTTGTAAAATTCGTGTAAGTTCTTTATTGATTTCGTTGGCATTAGATCCAGAAGTTTGGAAAATTCCCATTGCAACCCCTGGTTTACCCATACCATAGTTGTTTACAGAGTAGTTAAATGCTCCAAGCTCAATATTAGCAACATCTTTTAAACGTACGTAATTGTTATTACCTAAAGTTTTAATGATGATATCCTCGTAATCGGCTTCTTTATTAAATCTACCTTTATATTTAATAGCGTATTCAAAAACTCCGTTAGAGTTATCTCCAAATTTCCCTGGTGCTGCCTCTATATTTTGCTCGTTCAATGCTGCCTGAATTTCGGCTGGCGTAACTTTATAAGCTGCCATTTTATCTGGATCAATCCATATACGCATAGAGTAGTCTTTTGCACCAAAAACGGTTACCTGTCCAACTCCTTTTACACGTTGTAATTTTGGAACAATGTTAATGTTAGCAAAGTTTTGTACAAACGTTCCATCGTAGTTTGGATTTTCTGAATAAAAAGATACGAACATTAACGCAGAAGTTTGAGACTTAACTGTAGTAACTCCTGTTTGGTTTACAATTGCAGGTAATTTACTTGTAGCTCTAGATACGCGGTTTTGCACGTTAACCGCTGCCATATCAGGATTTGTACCTAATTCAAAAAATACTGATATACTGGCATTACCGTCGTTAGATGCAGACGATGTCATGTATGTCATGTTTTCTACCCCGTTGATTTGTTCCTCTAAAGGTATAATTACGGAGTTTAATACAGTCTCAGCATTTGCTCCAGTATATGTTGCACTTACTTGTACTGTTGGTGGTGCAATTTCAGGATACTGTTCTAACGGTAAAGACATCAATCCTAAAACCCCTAATATGGTAATTAAGATTGATATTACTGTAGATAATACAGGTCTTTCAATAAATGTTTTTAACATAGGGTTTTATTATTTTTTTTGATTTGAATTAGCATCTGAAGTTTCATCTAATGAAGTAACAACAGTAGCTTTTACATCTTGACCATCTTTTACTTTTGATAATCCTTCTACCAAAATAATATCTCCGGCCTCTAAACCAGAACCTATTACATATTCTCTTTGGGATTGATCAATAATTTCTACCACCTTAGATTGTGCTTTGCCATCCTTACCAATTACATATACTAAATTTTTACCTTGTAGATCTAATACTGCCTTTTGAGGAATTACTATTGCATTCTCGTAAGTAGTTGGTAGTAAAATCATAGCGCTTGATCCTGAACGTAATAGAGCTTGAGGGTTATTAAAATCTGCTCTAAATTGTGTAGATCCTGTATTAGCATCTATCAAACCATTAATGGCAGCAATTTTTCCTGTTTCATTGAAAATAGAACCGTCAACTAATTTTAATTTTACCTTAGGAGCATTTTTAATTTTCTCGGAAATAGTTGTTCCTTTTACATCCTTACTAAAATTCAACATTTGTCTTTCGTTCAAATTAAAGTAAGCTCTAATTTGTCTTGTATCTGACACTGTTGTTAGAGGAGGTGTTATAGTAGAATTAACTAACGCGCCAACTTTGTGAGGTAGAGCACCAATAACACCACTGGTTGGAGCGTAAACATTAGCATAATTAATGTTAGCTGCAATGCTGCTATAGGCTGCTTTAGCTTGCGCTAATCTGGCCTGTGCAGATTTTAGTAAAACATCACCCACTATTTTTTCTTTAACTAAAGGTTCTAGACGATCAACTTCTACTTGTGCAGCATTAACTGCGGCTTTTGCTGCCGCTGCATCCTGAGTCAAGCTTTGTGTTTCCAATTTAAACAGCAATTGTCCTTTTTTTACCTGTTGTCCTTCGTCAACTTCTATTTTTTCTATAAACCCATTGGCTTTAGGTCTAATTTCTACATTTTGTAGACCTTCAACCTTTGCAGGATATTCTTGGTCAATTTCTATATTTTGTTGCTTTACTTCAACAGCTTTTAATTCTAAAACTTGTTGAGCCTGCATTTGAGCCGCTGCTTGAGCATCTTGTTTTTTATCGCAAGACGTTAAAGTTAAGATCCCAAATAAAGCTACTAGTACGAACGTGTTTTTTTTCATGTTTGTAATATATGTTAATTGCTTTTACAGTGTTTATTGTTATTCAAAATTATGTAAAGTATCTTGTATTGATTTTTCAATTTTTTCAAGATGGTCTTTAAACAAACGCATGTTGTTTAAATGTTTATTGTCATTTTCATTTTCTTTAACATCTTCATAATAAGACATCATTTCAATAAGTAATTCAATATCCTTTTTAATGATTTTTTCTGTTCTTTCAAGCACAGATGCTAAATTATTAGGATAGAAATACTTTTTTCTTTCG
>CAVBJB010000126.1:0-5970 GCA_963595625.1 Lachnospiraceae bacterium
GGCTACAGTAATACATAAAATCAAGCCATCTATAAAATAAATAGGCAAATGACTGTATACAAAAACACGTAAAGCAAAATAACTCACCACAATTAACAATCCAACCAAAGAAATTAAATACGAATTGTCAATACGCTTTTCAGCCGCAAGGTATCTATTAAATTTATACTTATCAATTATGGGCATTTTATTACATTTTTAAAGCACAAAAATACTAAAAACTTAGCACACAAAACTTCAAAAAAAGCAGTAATATATTCATCTAACAAGATTAAAGTTTAGGGCGTTTCCCACCTTTACAAGAGTGGGTCGGGCTTTGCGCTATATCTTTTTACGCTTCGTGCCTCAGCAAAAAAAGGATGCCGCTTCAATCCCTAACGCGCTGCGCCTTATTACATAACTATTTTACACTTTTTAAACACAGTCCTACCATAAAACAAAAATTGGTATAATCACTTCCGGTCGAAAAGCTCCCTTTTCCAAAAGCAATCCTATATCCTAAAGTACCTGTAACATACAAGTTTCGCTTAGATTTAATCCCTACGTCCATAAGTCGGTAGGAAGCCGTTGCCGTTGGTGTCATCACAAAAAACAAATCATGATCGAGTTTACGCGCTACAGCATACGTATATGTCATTCCTACTTCCCTATCCCAATACTCTTTTACATCTTTACTGTTCTTATCTCGAAGTGTTGAAAAAGCAATTCCAAGTTGGTTCGCTACACTTACCTCAAACCGCTTTTTATTAACCAACTCATAACCTACGGGAACTTCAATCGTAAAAAATCGAATCAATGTTCGATCAGTTTCAAAACCAAAATTCCGTTTCAATTCAACCCCCGAATAACTTCCGGAAATACCAATAAACAAATAATCATCTAAATAATAACTTGCCTCTACCTCTGCTCCAAATGCATTTTTATGAATCAAAAAATCATTCATAAACTTGGCACTAATTTTATAATCTCCTGGATAAGATTGCCCAAAGCCAATAAAGCTCAAACAACTTATAAAGAAGCAAACAACATATTTCATACTACATTAAAAAAAATCCTTCATATTCATGAAGGATTTTTGTGATATTCTAAAAACCAGCGATGTTGATAATTTTCCCTGGTACAATAATTACTTTTTTAGGTGTTGCACCGTTTAATTGTGCTTGCGTTCTTTCATCTGCCATGATAATAGCTTCAATTTCTTCTGCTGTTAAATCTAAAGGCAACTCAATTTTAAAACGCATTTTTCCGTTAAATGAAACAGGATATTCTTTTGAACTTTCAACCAAATAACTTGCTTCAAATTTTGGGAAAGCTACTTGAGAAATAGAACCTTCGTTTCCTAATAAAGTCCATAACTCTTCAGCAATATGAGGTGCATAAGGAGAAACTAAAATGGCTAACGGTTCTAAAATAGCTTTGTGATGACATTTTTGTTGTCCTAACTCATTGACACAAATCATAAATTGTGAAACCGAAGTATTGAAAGAGAAATTCTCGATATCTTCTGTTACTTTCTTAATTGTTTTGTGTAACGATTTGTACATGTCTTTTGTTGGCTCATCGTTTGTCACAATTACACCATTATCATCAGCGTACAATTTCCATAATTTCTTTAAGAAACCAGAAACTCCTGTAATACCAGCTGTATTCCAAGGTTTTGCTTGTTCTAAAGGTCCTAAGAACATTTCGTACAAACGTAACGTATCAGCTCCGTATTCTACACTAATATCGTCTGGGTTAACTACATTGTATTTAGACTTCGACATTTTTTCAACCTCGTGTCCAACAATATATTTACCTGAATCTTCTAAAATAAATTCTGCGTTAGCAAAATCAGGTCTCCAAGCTTTAAATCCATCAACATCTAATTCTGAAGATGCATTTACTAACGATACATCTGCATGAATTGGTTGCACTTTGTGTTCTCCAATTTTTCCTTTAGAAACAAATGTATTGGTTCCTTCAATACGATATACAAATGCTGAAGTTCCCAAAATCATTCCTTGATTGATTAATTTCTTGAAAGGTTCTTCTGCAGTAATATATCCTCTATCTTTTAAGAATTTATTCCAAAAACGAGCATACAATAAGTGACCTGTTGCGTGCTCGCTACCACCAATGTATAAATCTACATTTTCCCAATATTGAATTGCTTCTGCCGATGCAAATGCTTCGTCATTTTGAGCATCCATATAACGTAACCAATACCAAGAAGAACCTGCCCAACCTGGCATTGTATTCAACTCTAATGGAAAAATGGTTTCGTTGTTGATTTCTGAATTATCAACTACTTTATTATTTACAGTATCCCAAGCCCAAACCGATGCGTTTCCTAATGGAGGTTGCCCGTCTTCGGTTGGTAAATACTTCTCAACTTCTGGTAATAAAATTGGTAAATGTTTTGCATCAATCATTTTTGGCAATCCATTTACATAATAGGTTGGGAAAGGTTCTCCCCAATAACGTTGACGAGAGAAGACAGCATCACGTAAACGGTAATTTACTTTTGCTTTTCCGTGTCCAATAGCTTCAAGCGCTTCAATAACTTTTGCAGTAGCCGCTTTGTAATCTAACCCGTTTAAGAAATCAGAATTTTGTAATTCAAAACCTCCTTTTTCTGTATACGCCGCTTCCGAAATGTCTTGATTAAAAATATTAATCATTTCTGGCATTCCGTTTTGTCCTGCAAAATGTTTCGCGAAATTATAATCACGCTCATCTCCACAAGGAACCGCCATAACAGCACCTGTTCCGTATCCTGCTAAAACATAATCTCCAATCCAAATAGCCACAGGCTCTTTTGTAAAAGGGTGTTCTGCATACGCTCCTGTAAAAACACCTGAAATGGTTTTAACATCAGCCATACGCTCACGCTCTGAACGCTTAGACGTAGCTTCAATATATGCTTCAACCGCTTCTTTTTGCTCTGGAGTTGTAATTTTAGCTACCAATTCGTGTTCTGGAGCTAATGTCATAAAATTCACTCCAAAAATAGTATCAGGACGTGTAGTGAAAACTTCAATGGTTTCGTTAGAATCTTTTACATTAAAAGTAACAGATGCACCTACCGATTTTCCAATCCAGTTACGTTGTGCTTCTTTAATAGATTCAGACCAATCAATCGTTTCTAAACCTTGTAATAAACGCTCAGCATAGGCAGAAATACGCATAGACCATTGCGTCATTTTTTTACGGATTACTGGGTGACCCCCACGCTCAGAAACACCGTTTATAATTTCGTCGTTCGCTAAAACCGTTCCTAATGCCGGGCACCAGTTTACTTCTGTTTCTGCTAAATACGTTAATCTATATTGTAATAGTAATTTTTCCTGTTCGTCTGCAGACATTGCATTCCATTGATCCGCAGTAAACGCAACAATATTCTCGTCAGAAACTGCATTTACATTTGCATTACCTTCTTTAGAAAAGGTATCAATTAAAGTACAAATGCTTTCTGCTTTATCTGTGTTTTTATTGTACCAAGAATTAAACAACTGAATAAAAATCCATTGTGTGTGTTTGTAGTACTCAGGGTTCGAAGTGCGCACTTCTCTACTCCAATCAAAACTAAAACCAATTTTATCTAATTGCTCACGGTAACGTGTAATGTTAGTTTCAGTAGTAATAGCTGGGTGCTGACCTGTTTGAATCGCGTATTGCTCTGCTGGTAAACCAAATGAATCGTAACCTTGTGGGTGTAACACGTTAAACCCTTGATGACGTTTGTAACGCGCATAAATATCAGAAGCAATATAACCTAACGGGTGCCCAACGTGTAATCCTGCACCAGATGGATAAGGAAACATATCTAAAACAAAGTATTTAGGTTTGTCTGAATTATTTTCTGCTTTGAACGTTTGATTGTCGTTCCAATACTTTTGCCACTTGGCTTCTATTTCATTTGGATTGTATTTCATGATACTCTTTTATCGTATTAAAAAGATATTTTGTATATTTTTGTACCTTTAAGATTACTTTTAGCCCCGATAGAGGCGATATCCTTGTTTGTAGTGAAACGAAAAACAAGATAAAGCCGAAAGCGGGAAAATGGTTGGCTGTTATGCCCAAGCCATTACGCTACTAAAAAATAATAATTTTATACGCAAATTTACGCTTATTGATACGAATGTCAAAACTTTAAGCACCACAAACTGCGTGAATAAGAAAATCTTTAATAATTTTACAGCTTTAATTGTTAAATATGGCATCATCTTACGAGAAGTTTCAACGTAGACGACTTTTATCCTCATACATTTCGGTGGTTTTGAGTATTTTTTTAGTTTTATTTTTATTGGGATCTTTAGGATTCTTTTTAATTCATTCTGAAAAAATTTCGAATAGTTTTAAAGAACAATTCCCAGTATCTGTTTACTTTAATAATGCAACACCAGACAGTTTATTAAAGGAATTTGATGCTAAATTAGCCAAGGCTGATTACATAAAATCGTATGCTTTTATACCTAAAGATGAGGCTGCAAAAAATAATGTGGATATTTTAGGTGAGGATTTTTTAAAGTTTTTAGGAGAAAACCCGCTTCCAAATTCATTTGATTTATTTGTAAAAGGAGATTATTTGGTATTAGATTCGCTTACAAAAATTGAACGTGACATCAAAACTTTTACAGGGGTTGACGAGGTTAATTATGACAAAACCTTGGTAAATGTTGCCAATGAAAATATACAAAAAATCACGCTTTGGACTTTAATATTAAGTGTGGTGTTTTTAATCATTTCAATGCTTTTAATTAACAGTACTTTACGCCTATCTGTTTACTCTAAACGTTTTATAATTAAAACCATGCAGATGGTTGGAGCTACTAAAGCTTTTATTAGAAAACCGTTTATTTACACAGGAATAAAACTTGGAATAATAGGAGCTATTTTAGCCAATATTGCTTTGGCTTTATGTTTATATTTTGTGGATAGCAAGTTTCCTAGTTTAGAGGTTATGCAAGATTATTTAGCCATGGTAGTTGTTTTTGGCGGTGTATTACTTATTGGAATTTTAATTTCTTTTATCAGTACGTTTTTTGCTACCCAACGATTTTTAAATTTAAGAACAGACGATTTATACTAACATAATGAAAGAACAAGTAAAACAAGAGTTGTTGTTTACACCAACTCAGTACAAAATATTAATTGGCGGAATTGTTGCCATTGCACTAGGATTTATTTTAATGATTGGTGGCGGAAGTGACGATCCAAACGTGTACAGCGACGAGATTTTTAACTTTCAGCGTATTAGACTTGCTCCAATTGTAGTTGTAATAGGTTTTTTAATCTGCGTTTATTCAATTTTTGCTAAACCTAAACAAGCACCTACGCAACAATAATGGATTTTTTACAAGCTTTACTTATTGCAATCGTTGAGGGATTAACGGAGTATTTACCTGTTTCCTCAACTGCACACATGATTTTTACAAGTTCTATTTTCGGGATTCAAGAAGACGATTTTGTAAAACTATATCAAACCGCTATACAATTGGGTGCCATTTTAGCCGTTGTGGTTTTATACGCTAAAAAGTTTTTTGATTTTACAAAACTTAACTTTTACATAAAACTGGCTTTTGCCGTTTTACCTGCTTTGGTTTTAGGCTATTTGTTCGACGATTACATCGACGCCATTTTAGGTAACCCCATTCCAATTGCTATTGTTTTAGTTTTAGGAGGAATTGTACTTTTATTTATAGACAATTACTTTAAAAATCCAGTAGTAAAAACAGAGGAAGAAATAACTATAGTAAAAGCTGTAAAAATTGGATTTTGGCAATGTTTAGCTATGATGCCAGGAACTTCTCGTTCTGCCGCTTCAATAATTGGAGGGATGCAACAAGGCCTTTCTAGAGAAGTAGCTGCTGAGTTTTCTTTCTTTTTAGCCGTACCAACCATGTTAGCTGTAACTACATATTCTATCGTAATTAAAAAATACGGAATTACAGAAACACCAGGTTACGAACTTTTACTACAAGG
>CAVBJB010000127.1:0-5966 GCA_963595625.1 Lachnospiraceae bacterium
AAATTATACATTTCTGGAAATGCACCCATTCCAAACATTCCACCGCCACCGTTTTGGCTCATCTCTTTCATTCTACGCATAAATTCTGGTTGCGTAAGGATAAAAGGTGCTGAAGAACTATCTAAAGCTTCTAATTGTAATGTATATTTAGTAGTAGGAATTACAGTCTCTAAACTTGACTTCAATGTATTTTGTTCATCTTCCGTTAATTTAGAAATTTTAGTTTCCTCTTTTTTAATTAAATTATCAATATGATCCGCATCCACTCTTGCAAAACTAACCCCTTGGTTATCTGCTTCTAATTTTTGAATTAAATGTGAAGCTAATGGAGAATCTAAAACAATTACTGTGTAATCTTTTTCTTTAGCACTTGCAATGTAAGTGTGTTGCTCGTCTTTATTAGATGTGTAAAGAACAATTGTTTTACCGTCTTTATCAGTTTGAGAATCTTTAATCTTTTCTTTTAATTCATCAAATGTTAAAAACGCTCCATCTGTAGTAGGGTATAAAACAAAAGAGTTGGCTTTTTCGTAAAACTTTTCTTCAGTTAACATCCCGTACTCAAAAACAATTTTCATATCATTCCATTTAGATTCAAAATCCTCACGGTTTTGATTGAATAAAGATTTAAGTTTGTCTGCAACTTTACGAGTAATGTAGTTTGAGATTTTCTTTACATTACCATCCGCTTGTAAGTACGATCTAGAAACGTTTAAAGGAATGTCTGGAGAATCAATAACTCCGCGTAACATCGTTAAAAATTCAGGAACAATTCCTTCCACATTATCCGTTACAAAAACTTGGTTTTGGTATAACTGAATTTTATCTTTTTGAATTTGTAAATCCTTATTTAATTTAGGGAAGAATAAAATTCCTGTTAGATTGAAAGGGTGATCTACATTTAAATGGATGTGGAATAGAGGCTCTTCAAATTGTAACGGATACAATTCTCTGTAAAAATTTTTATAATCTACATCCTCTAACTCAGATGGTTGTTTAGTCCAAGCCGGATTAGGGTTGTTAATTATGTTGTCAACCTCAATAGTTTCATCCTTAGCATCATCTCCTTCACCAACTTTTACAGTTTCTTTACGAGTACCAAATTTAATTGGCACTGGCATAAATTTGTTATATTTCGATAAAAGTTCAGCAATTTTATGATCCTCTAAAAATTCTAAAGAATCTTCAGCAATATGTAAAATTATTTCTGTTCCTCGAGATGTCTTATCAGCTTCAGTAAGTGTGAACTCAGGAGAGCCATCACAAATCCAATGAGCTGCGGGTTCGTCTTTAAAAGATTTGGTTATAATTTCAACTTTTTCTGCAACCATAAAAGCAGAATAAAAACCTAATCCAAAATGACCAATAATACCAGAATCTTTAGCTGAGTCTTTGTATTTTTCTAAAAACTCCTCAGCACCAGAAAATGCTACTTGGTTAATGTATTTATCTACCTCTTCAGCAGTCATACCAAGTCCTTGGTCGATAATATGGATCTTTTTATCGTCTTTGTTAATTTTTATTTCAATAATAGGATTACCATATTCTACATTTGCCTCTCCAATATTGGTAAGATGTTTAAGTTTTAGTGTTGCATCTGTAGCATTGGAAACTAATTCACGTAAAAAGATTTCGTGATCGCTGTATAAGAATTTTTTGATTAAAGGAAATATGTTTTCAACCGAAACATTAATTTTACCTGTACTCATATGCTTTAAAATTTTTATTAGTTTTTTACGTTATTAAGTGATAAAAAAATAATCAAAAGAGATACCAAATTTGTTTATAATGACAATTTGGCATAATTTTGGCAAGAACAAAATGTAAGAATAAACAAATTAAATTAATTATGAAAAAACTAGTTTTTATCTTATTAGCCACTGTTGCATTAGTTGGATGTAATCCTAAGGTAGACACAAAATCACAGGTTGGTTTAAAAGGAAACTGGCAAATTTCTGACGTTTCATATTCGGGTTCTAATATGTTTAACGTAAAATCTTTCCAAATTGCAGATGCAAAATGTTTTGAGGGAAGTACATGGAAATTTGTATCAAACAATAATTCTGGAATAATGGCTTTAACTAAAGCAGGTTGTCCAGCCGTTGAAGGTGACTTTAAATGGACTATTACTTCAGAGCAAAAGTTTACGTTAAAATTTGTTGGAGAAGGTGACAAAGCTAAAAAAGTAACTTCAGGTTTTGTTTTAGATGTTAGAAACAGAAATGAAAATTCATTTCAATTGGTTGATTATGCTAATATAGGCGGAAAAACTACTGAAGTTGTATACACTTTTAACAGAGTAAATTAATTTATAAGAATAATCAAAATGAAAAAAATAAATATAATGTTACTTTCAGGTGTATTTGCATTTGGGGGGGTATTAACAAGTTGTGAGTCTATCAAAAATTCTAATAATACACAAAGAGTAGGTGCCGGTGGTGCTGCAGCTGGTGCAATCATTGGTGGTATTTTAGGAAATAACATTGGTAAAGGTGGTAACACGGCTTTAGGTGCTGTTATTGGTGGTGTTGTTGGTGGAGCTGCTGGAGCTGTTATTGGTAAAAAAATGGACAAGCAAGCAAGCGAAATTAAAAATACTGTACCAGGTGTTGAGGTAGAAAGAGTTGGTGAAGGTATAAAACTTGTACTTGGAGAAAATGCTGTTCAGTTCGACTTTAATAAATCTACTTTAACTACAAAAGCTAAAACAAACTTAGATAAATTAACGGAGGTTTTTAAAGAATATCCAGATACAGATATTGTTATTTATGGGTATACTGATAGCAAAGGAGCTGATGATTATAATTTAAATTTATCAAAGCAACGTGCTACGTCTGTTAAAGATTATTTAGTGAGTAAAGGTTTAAAATCCTCTCGTTTTACTGTTAATGGTTTAGGTAAAGCAGATCCTATTGCAACTAATGATACAGATGCAGGAAGAGCATTAAACCGACGTGTAGAATTTGCTATCACAGCAAATGAAAAAATGCAAGCTGAAGCTGAGAAAGAAGCAAGTAAATAAAATCTTACTTAATTGAAATAACTTAAAGTCAATCCTAATATTTAGGGTTGACTTTTTTTATTGTATTTTTACTAAAATTAAAAAATATGCTCCAAGTTAATCAACTAAACTTTAGCTATAAAGAAATTCAAACCTTATACAATGTAAACTTTTCAATTCCAAAGGGTACACATTTGGCTATTTTAGGAGAGAGCGGATGTGGTAAATCGACTTTGTTAAAATTATTGTATGGTTTGTTAGATGCTGATAGCGGAGAGATTTTATGGAAAGATAAAAAAATTACAGGTCCTAAATATAATTTGGTACCGGGTATGGATTTTATTAAATACCAAGCGCAAGATTTTGATTTAATGCCTTATATTACAGTAGCAGAAAATGTGGGGAAATTCTTGTCTAATATAAATAGTACTTATAAAAAGCAGCGTGTTACAGAACTTTTGCAAATTGTAGAAATGCAAGATTATGCAAATACTAAAGCACAATATCTAAGTGGAGGACAAATGCAACGAGTAGCACTAGCCAAAGCTTTAGCTAAAGAACCAGAAATTTTATTATTAGATGAGCCCTTTAGTCATATTGACTACTACAGAAAAAACAGCTTAAGAAGGAATTTATTTAAGTATCTTAAAGAAAAAAACATAACCTGTATAGTGGCAACTCATGATAGCATTGATGCTTTATCCTTTGCCGATGAACTTATAATCATGCAAAAGGGGAGTATTATTGATCAAGGAAAGCCTTTAGATATTTATTACAATCCAAAAATAAAATACACCGCTTGTTTATTTGGAGATGTAAATTATGTTGAAATAATTGATTTTATGGAAATTGATCCAAAACTTAATAAAAAAATATTTAAATACCCTAATCAATTAGAAATAGTACAAAAGGCAAAGTTTAAAGCAGAAGTTGTTGCTAGTTTTTTTGATGGTGGATATTATTTAATAGAAGCTATTGCTAACAATAGCACTGTTTTTGTTCAACATAAAGTTCCCGTTAACATGGGTGAAACAATCTTTATAAATTTTAAGTAGATGGATAATTCAACATATATAGTTACCAAAAATATAAGATTAGATGATTTAGAGAAAATGATTAAGAATAAAGTTTTGACAAATAAATTAATCAACTCTTTACAATCTGTAGAATTAAAAATTAAGAACTCTAGAGTTTCTGTTGTTTCATTTCCAAATGGAATAGTAGATGAAAATTTATTTAAACTTGTTTTGAAGTTGATAGATTATAAAGGAAGTGAAATTTCTAAACCTGAAGTAGTTCTTGTACATAATGATTTGGTTAAAGAAACTACAGTGGAATTTATAAAGATTAATATTAATTCTAACGAAGTTATAAAACATTACAAATTAGATTCAGGACCTTTACATACTATTTTAAAATTAAATGCGGCTAAACAAATCACTAAAAGTTGGTGGCAATTTTGGAAATAAAAAAACTCGAAGTTTAAACTTCGAGTTTTTTTTTCTGTTATTTTTTATTTTTTAAATGCTTTTCTAAAAATTGATCTTGTTCCCATAAAAGGTGTAAGATATTTTCTTTCGCAACATAACTATGACTTTCTTTAGGTAAGATTACCATACGTACGGGAGCACCTAAACCTTTTAACGCTTGGAAATAACGTTCTGTTTGTAAAGTAAACGTTCCAGGATTGTTATCCGCTTCACCATGAACTAATAACATAGGTGTTTTCATTTTTTCAGCATTCATAAAAGGAGACATGTTTGTGTACACGTCTTTAGCTTCCCAATAATTTCTTTGCTCAGACTGAAAACCAAATGGAGTTAATGTTCTGTTGTAGGCCCCAGATCTTGCAATACCACATGCAAATAAGTTTGAATGTGAAAGTAAATTTGCTGTCATAAAAGCGCCATAGGAGTGCCCCCCCACACCAACTTTTGTTCTGTCAATATATCCTAGTTTATCGACTGCATTTATAGCAGCTTCTCCATTTGCTACTAATTGGCTAATAAATGTATCGTTTGGTTCTGTTTCACCTTCTCCAATGATAGGAAAAGAGGCGTCATCTAATACAGCATACCCTTTTGCAGCCCAATACACAAAAGATCCGTAGTATGGAAATGTAAACTCATTTGGGTTTTGACTAGATTGACCTGCTGAATTTTTATCTTTAAATTCAGTTGGATAAGCCCAAATTAATAAAGGTAATTTTTCAGATTTTTTCTTTCTGTCATATCCAGCCGGTAAATATAAAGTTCCAGATAACTCAACGCCATCGTTTCTTTTGTATTTAATGACCTCTTTATATACATTTTTAATACTCTCAAATGGGTTGGCAAAATTTGTTACTTGCACCAAACCTTTTTTAGATTTTATATTTCTGAAATAATAATTAGGATATTCGTTTTTAGACTGAATTCTAACTAAAACTTCCCCTTTTTTAGCATCCTCTAAACTTAAGATATCTTCTTTTTTATCTTTTAAGTTAGAAGTGTACATACGTGTTGATTTTAAAGAAGAAAAATCAAATTCATCAATAAACGGGAATTGACCTTCTTTTGTAAAACCATCACCTATTAAATACCCTTTGTTATTTTCTATGTTTAATACATAACGTCCGTATTGGTTCTTTTTAGTTTCAAAACTTCCTGGATCAGAGTAAATATCTTGTTGATTTCGATCCCAAATAACTTTAAGACCATTTTCGGGTTTAGACGGATTAAATAAATAAGTTTTTATATTACGTGTATCATACCAATTGTCGTAAACTAAAGCAATATTTTCGGTACCGTAAGATATTCCACCAAAGCGTTGAGGTGTTTTTAGGAATGATTTTGGTGCAGAGTTAAAAGGTGCTTCCCAAGTAAAAACTTCATCACGATAATCAACTTTTACGGCAGGATCCCCCCCGTCTAAAGCCTCTACAAAAGTTAATGTAGCCGGAACATCAGGTCTCCAACTCATATTA
>CAVBJB010000128.1:0-5936 GCA_963595625.1 Lachnospiraceae bacterium
TATAATTGTAATATATTGTTTCACCGTGATTTTTATCGTCAAAACTTTCGGATGTATTAAAAACATTTCCGTTTGGATAATAATACGTTATTAGTCCTACTTGCTTGTTATTTTTATAAATGGTTTTAGAATAGATATTACCCACAATATCATAACTCATACAATCACCTTCTAATAAATCCGCTTCGTAATTTTTATTCATTATTAAATTACCCAGCGCATTATATTCTTTATAGTTACCTTGTAAATTCCCATTTTTGTAATTAGAAGTACGTATAACTGTTCCATCGGAAAGTTTTCGATTTGACTCTCCATGCAGAATACCGTTTTTTGTAGTATTTGTATAAATTTCAGCATCCGATCGTTTAATTTCGTGTGTGCCTGTTCTACCAATTCTATCGTCAACAGAATACAATTTACCACCTATATAATTTTCTCTTTTGTAAAGTTGATCCTTAGAATAATATGAAATTCTTTCGATTTCTCCAGCTAAATTTAGCTCAATATATCTTCCGTTTAATTCACCATCACTATAGAAAGAATAGGATGAAACTTTACCGTTAGGATAATAATTTGTAACCATTCCGTCTAAATCCCCATCTACATAATTGGATTGAGAAATTACTTTACCATCAACAGCATAAACTGTTTCAATCCCATTTTTTTTATTATTACTATACATGGAAGTTGAATATAATTTACCATTTGAATAGTACGATTTTGATATCCCTGATTTTACATTATTGGCAAACAATTCCTCACTTGTAACGTTTCCATTTTTATTAAAAAATTTTTTAGCTCCCTCTTGTTTACCTCCTTTATATGTAGTAGAAAGTATTATATTACCTTGATAATCTTTAAATAGATACTCTCCTTTAAGATTAATCTTTACACCTTTAGGATTAGCAAATGTGTATTGTATAGAGTAAGATAACTCTCCATTTTTAAAAAAATCTTCAAAAAATAAATTACCATTATCATCAAAAAATTGACTTTTGGTCATTTTTCCATTTTTATCAAATTCATGGATATTCTCTACCTTACCTAAATGATTAAAGTTTTCGACTTTAGCGATTACTCCGTTTGTAAAGTGATTTTTTACAGTAATATTTCCTAATACATTACGTTGCTCACTATATTCTATTTTTCCATTTTGACCTTGGTCAAATCCTTTTACATCTCCATTAGGGTAAAAATATTCTATTTTACCATTTGGCTCACTTTCAAAATAATTTCCTTTAGCTGTAAGTTTATTGTTAGATGTGAAATATTCGTAAACACCGTTATACTCACCTTTTTTATATTCGCGTTTAACTTTTAAACTTCCATCCACATAATATACATGTGCTAACCCATCGTATAAATCGTTAGCAAAATTTTCTTCTACCACTTTATTACCAAAAATGTCATAACTCGTTTTTATACCACTTTTAACTTGGTTTGTAAAAGTTCCTCTAGAATCTAATTGTTTTGTAGAAGCATTATAATTGGTATATGTATAATTTTGCTCGTCTTCAAGATTAGCTTCAAATACTAAAATGCCCTTATCATCATACTCTTTTAATACGCCTGTGTTTTTACCTGAGCGATAAGAAAATTCTCTTTTTAAATTTCCTGTTGGATAAAAAAGTTTACCATCAAAATTATTTATATCATAAAATTGATCTGGATATGTAGCATATTTATATAAATTGTCACTTACCGTGATATGAGTTTTTACACCATTGATATTTTTGGTTGAGTATAATTTAAATAAATTATAAAACTCTTCTGATTGAATATATTTATATAAATCTTTTTGATTTTTACCAAATAATTTTGGATTTGACTCTAGTAAACTTGATAACGTATAGTAAGTAACTTCCTTAACTTTGTTAGTTTCTGCAACATTTGCAATCCATTTACCAAAGTTATTTTCCGTAAATCCATCTTGAAATTTATGATCTTTATAATAGTCAAAAATTGCTTGAAGGTTTCTTGAATAAATTTCATTAAGATCTATTCGTAATTTGTAATTTTTATTTAAAGGGAAATCATTTTTAAAAATTAAATCAAACTCCTCAAAATTATCACCTGAGTTAGAATATTTATATTTTGAAGGAGCTGCATAATAACTTGAAGTTTTTTTATCTAATATTTGAAGAATGTATTTGGCTTGCGACCCTCCGGGATTAGACAATAAGTATGTTAAAAATGCACTTGACGCAACAGCAAAATTATTATCATCTAATGCTATTTTACCTAGCATATAAATAGAACCTGAGTGATACGGAAAATAAGTTAAATTTTCTTGTAATATATCAATTGCCTTTTGAAAATCCGCTTTACGGAAATAAACTAGGGCAATATTGTAACGCACTACCGGAGAGTTTGGAATTAATTTTTGAGCTACTAAAAATTGCTCTAATGCTTTATCATATTCTTTAGCATCACTTAATAAAGTTCCATATATTAGAGGAATCTGATAATTAGGTTCAATTAATTTATTCTCTAATAAATTTTGACAGATTTTTAATGCTTCGTCATTTTTCTCTAAAGTACTATAATAACTTATGATTGAAATTTGATTATCTAAATAATCTGGATGAAGAAAAGGGGTTTTACTTAACTCATTAATAGCACCTTGAAGATCATTTTTTTCGTACAACGATTCTAATATTTCTTGGTTTATAACCTGTGTATCATATTTTTGAGAAGAACCACCTTGAGAAAAAGCAAATTGTGTAACTAATGAGAATAAAATAATTTTAGATTTCATATTATATATGGTAAGTTTTATCTTGCTAATTTAAGATTTTTAACTTTTACAAATCATATTTTAATATAATATTAATAAAAAAACCACATCTTTTAAGATGTGGTTTTTGCGTTAGGGATAGAGGCGGTATCCTTTTTTTAAGCTTTGCTTAGAAAAAGATTGAGCCGAAAGCCCGACCCGCCCACTAAAAGGCGGGTAACGCCCTAATTATTTAGATAATTCTACAAAATATTTATAGAATAATGGAATTGTCTCGATACCTTTTAGGTAATTAAATACGCCGTAGTGCTCGTTTGGTGAGTGTATAGCGTCTGAATCTAATCCGAATCCCATCATGATGGTTTTAGATTTTAATTCTTGCTCAAATAAAGCTACAATTGGAATTGACCCTCCTGAACGTACTGGGATTGGAGTTACTCCAAACGTGTCTGTGTAGGCTTTTGATGCCGCTTGGTACCCGATAGAATCAATTGGGGTTACATAACCTTGACCTCCGTGGTGTGGTTTAACCTCAACTTTTACTGATTTAGGTGCAATGGCCTCGAAATGTTTTTTGAAAAGCTCAGTAATTTCTTCCCAATTTTGACCAGGAACTAAACGCATAGAGATTTTTGCAAAGGCTTTAGATGCAATAACTGTTTTTGCTCCCTCGCCTGTGTAACCTCCCCAAATACCGTTAACGTCTAAAGTTGGACGGATTGAGTTACGCTCGTTTGTTGTGTATCCTGCTTCACCGTAAACCTCCTCGATATCTAAAGCTTCTTTGTATTTATCTAAAGAGAAGGGACGTTTTGCCATTTCTGCACGCTCCTCTTGAGAAAGTTCTTGTACTTTGTCATAGAAACCTGGGATGGTAATATGGTTGTTCTCGTCGTGTAATGACGCAATCATTTTTGATAAAATATTGATTGGATTTGCAACAGCTCCTCCGTAAAGTCCTGAGTGTAAATCACGATTTGGACCTGTAACCTCTACCTCTACATAGCTTAAACCACGTAATCCTGTTGTGATTGAGGGTTGTGTATTAGAGATCATTCCAGTATCTGAAATAAGGATGACGTCGTTTTTAAGTTTCTCTTGGTTACGCTCTACAAACCATGCTAAAGATGCTGATCCAACCTCTTCTTCCCCCTCGATCATGAACTTAACGTTACACGGAAGGTTGTTGGTTTGCACCATATATTCTAGCGCTTTTACGTGCATAAACATTTGACCTTTATCGTCACAAGCACCACGAGCAAAAATTGCACCGTCTGGGTGAATTTCTGTTTTTTTAATTACCGGCTCAAAAGGTGGTGAATCCCATAACTCAATAGGATCTGCTGGTTGCACGTCGTAATGCCCGTACACTAAAACTGTTGGTAATGCAGGATCAATAATTTTTTCTCCGTACACAATAGGGTAACCTGGAGTTTCGCAAAGTTCTACAAAATCACATCCTGCTTTTTCTAGACTTGCTTTTACAGCTTCTGCTGTATTTATTACGTCTTGAGAGTAAGCTGTATCTGCACTAATTGACGGAATTTTTAATAAATCGATTAACTCGTTTAAAAAACGCTCTTTATTATCTTGAACGTATTGTTTTATATTGTCCATTATGTTTTAAAATGATGATTTTCAAAATTACTAAAAAACTTAATATGCCCTATATCTAAAGTTGTAGTTAACATATTACTTATAAAGATAAGTCAAATTTTAAAAAGAATTATAGGATACCCTATTTTTTGGTTTGAAACATATTATTTGTGCAAAAATTAGATAATAACATCCGCTGGAAAAAAAAGTAAAAAAAAATATTTTTTTTTACTTTAATAAAATATTTATAACCAACACCTTACACTTTAACCACGCATAAACATTGAATTTTTTATAAATTTTTCTTGAAAAAAATTTGCAGAGTAAGAAAATGCTTGTATATTTGCACTGTCTTAATGAAACAACAAGGCATAACAGCAAAGTTGTTTACACCAAAACGCGGGTATGGTGAAATTGGTAGACACGCCAGACTTAGGATCTGGTGCCGCAAGGTGTGAAGGTTCGAGTCCTTTTACCCGCACAAAAAGCTTAACCTTTTGGTTAAGCTTTTTTTATTGACTTTACTTTTTTCGCATAAAAAACCCCTCAGTACAAACTGAGGGGTTTTGTTTTTATATTTATTGGCGGATTTGTCCGGAATTATTATCAAAAATGATTTGCAAAAATGTATTTATATTAATAAAAATTCAAAAATAGCACGTATAAATTAGAATAAATTTAATTTTAGATGTTTTATATAAGTAAAAGCTTATAAATCATACTACATCTATGTCCTTTTCTCGATAAAAAGTTTAAAATATTTTCACTGAAAATTTTAAACGTATGGAAAATATTTTATGTAATTTAATTGGCTCAGATCAAAATCTAACTCTTATCTTAATTTTATTAATAATTAGGACTAAAAAGAATTTTAAATTGTCTTTTAAAAATAAAAAAAAATAAAAAAACAAAAACCCCTCAGTACAAACTGAAGGGTTTTGTTTTTATAAAGGTCTTAAAGAGTTACTGTACGTAATTTTATACGGTTGAGCTTTATTGGCATTGTCTTTTAATACATATACAAACTTATATTCTTTTAAATACTTACTTTCTATTATGGCTTGTTTATTCGTGTAATTATCAGTTACAATAAGATCCTCGTCATTTTTAACACGTAAATATCCTGCAACATCATTAGATTTTACGGTATAAGTTGTGCCTTCAAAATACTTTTTATTAGCGGACTTTACAATTACATGTTCTCCTTTGTAACCATGGGTTAAAAACAAAACAGCATAATTAGTTGCTGTTGCTTTTTGTTTCTCTAAAAATTTTGTTTTGGTAGTTTCTGATACTTTTGTAAAATCTTCCCTGAATTGTACATAACTTGCGCTAGACTCTTTTTCCTCAACAGTTGATACTTTAGAATCTGTTGTTGTATTAATCGTTTTTTTAGTACTACAAGCTATAAAAACAAAACTTAAAATAAATAGGAATATACTTTTTTTCATGATTTAGGCTTTTAATTGTTATTCAAGTTAATTATAACAAATTATACTTACTGTTAAATTATTAATAAAGTCTCTTTTAAACCTTCAGCAGTAGTTTTCCATAGCAAGTTGAAAAAGCCCTTATCTTGTAATCTATCAAAAGATACTTGAAC
>CAVBJB010000129.1:0-5928 GCA_963595625.1 Lachnospiraceae bacterium
CAACAATTTGCCATATACCTAATAAAATAAGTGCAGCTGCAATAATTAATTTAATATTTCTATGAAACATGATTTTTTTGTTTATTTTTGCAAATGTAATAAAATGTATTGAGCTTTTAAAAAGGTTTGAGTAAAACCTAAAGGAATGATTTTTTTTTAGCTTCTAAAGGCTTCACTATCAGTTTAGAAGTAAAAATAAAATAATTTTTTTGAAAAAATGCTTTGCATAGTATGTATAACTTTGTATATTTGCACTCGGTTTTGAAACGATGGATTTTCAAAGCTGATAGCCAAATTTTAAAATAAAAGATTTAAAGATTATAAAGCAATGAGTAAGAGAACGTTTCAACCATCGAAAAGAAAAAGAAGAAACAAACATGGTTTCATGGATAGAATGTCAACTCCTAACGGAAGAAAAGTATTAGCTAGAAGAAGAGCTAAAGGTAGACATAAATTAACTGTTTCTTGCGAACCAAGACATAAAAAATAATGATTATACTTTTGTAATCATATAAGCGTTACTT
This sequence comes from Lachnospiraceae bacterium, assembly GCA_963595625.1. Taxonomy (GTDB): domain Bacteria; phylum Bacteroidota; class Bacteroidia; order Flavobacteriales; family Flavobacteriaceae; genus Flavobacterium. The sequence continues at coordinate 525 of CAVBJB010000129.1, forward strand.
TTTTAATGGTAACGCTTTTTTTATATATCATATTTTTTAACTTTTTTGTAGCATTTTTACAACAACAAATTAACAATAATGCCTAAAGACAATTCAATAAAATCGGTTTTAATTATTGGTTCAGGACCAATTGTTATCGGTCAGGCTTGTGAATTTGATTATTCGGGTTCACAGTCAGCACGTTCTTTACGTGAGGAAGGGGTTGAGGTAATTTTAATTAACTCAAATCCAGCAACTATCATGACAGACCCATCAATGGCTGATCATGTGTACTTGAAACCTTTAACTACCAAATCTATTATCGAAATCCTTGAGGCACATCCGCAAATTGATGCGGTTTTACCAACAATGGGAGGACAAACAGCTTTAAATTTATGTTTAGAAGCTGACGAAAAAGGAATTTGGCAAGACTATGGAGTACGGTTAATTGGTGTTGATGTAAATGCAATAAACGTTACGGAAGATCGTGAGCAATTTAAGCAATTGTTAGCACGAATTGAAATTCCGGTAGCGCCTGCTAAAACAGCAACTTCGTTTTTAAAAGGTAAGGAAATTGCTCAGGAATTTGGTTTTCCGTTAGTAATTAGACCGTCTTTTACACTTGGAGGTACAGGGGCAGCTTTTGTACATCACAAAGAGGAATTTGATGCGTTATTAACACGTGGTTTAGAAGCTTCTCCAATTCATGAAGTTTTAATTGACAAAGCTTTATTAGGTTGGAAAGAATATGAGCTAGAATTGTTACGTGATAAAAATGATAACGTAGTTATTATATGTACGATCGAAAATATGGACCCAATGGGTATTCATACAGGAGATAGTATTACGGTAGCACCTGCAATGACACTTTCTGACAGAACATTCCAAAGAATGCGTGACATGGCAATTAAAATGATGCGTAGCATTGGTAATTTTGCTGGTGGATGTAACGTACAATTTGCAGTGTCTCCGGATGAGAAAGAAGATATTGTAGCTATTGAGATTAATCCTCGTGTTTCTAGATCGTCTGCATTAGCATCTAAAGCAACAGGTTATCCAATTGCTAAAATTGCATCTAAATTAGCTTTAGGTTATACATTAGATGAGTTACAAAATCAAATTACAAAATCTACATCAGCTTTATTTGAGCCTACTTTAGATTATGTAATTGTAAAAATCCCACGTTGGAACTTTGATAAATTTGAAGGTGCAGATCGTACGTTAGGTTTACAAATGAAATCTGTTGGGGAGGTAATGGGGATTGGACGTTCTTTCCAAGAAGCATTACAAAAAGCAACACAATCGTTAGAAATTAAAAGAAACGGTTTAGGAGCTGATGGTAAAGGGTACACTAACTATGATCAAATTATTGAGAAATTAAAATTTGCATCTTGGGATCGTGTATTTGTAATTTATGATGCTATTGCAATGGGTATTACTCTAGAGCGTATTCATGAAATTACAGCTATCGATATGTGGTTCTTAAAACAATACGAGGAAATGTATGCTTTAGAGAAAGAAATCTCTAAGTACGATTTAGCTACAGTTTCTAAAGAGTTGTTATTAGATGCAAAACAAAAAGGATTTACCGATAGACAATTAGCTCATATGCTAAAATGTTTAGAAAGTGAAGTTCATGACAAACGTATTGCATTAGGTATTAACCGTGTATTTAAATTAGTTGATACATGTGCTGCAGAATTTGTGGCTCAAACACCTTATTTCTATTCAACTTTTGAGCAACCGGTTCAAAAAGCAGATGGAAGTATTTATGCAGCTAATGAAAGTGTTGTAACAGAAAAGAAAAAAATTGTTGTTTTAGGATCTGGACCTAACCGTATTGGACAAGGTATTGAGTTTGATTACTCTTGTGTACACGGAGTTTTAGCAGCAGAGGAGTGTGGTTATGAGACAATCATGATAAACTGTAACCCTGAAACTGTTTCTACAGATTTTGATACGGCAAATAAATTATATTTTGAGCCTGTAAACTGGGAGCACATTTACGATATCATTTTACATGAAAAACCAGAAGGTGTAATTGTGCAATTAGGAGGTCAAACGGCATTAAAATTAGCTGAAAAATTATCTAAATACGGTATCAAAATTATTGGTACAAGTTATGAGGCATTAGATTTAGCTGAGGATAGAGGTCGTTTCTCTGACTTGTTAACCGAATTAAATATTCCGTTCCCTAAATTTGGTGTAGCTGAGACAGCTTCTGAGGCTTCTGCTTTAGCAGATACTTTAGATTTCCCACTTTTAGTACGTCCATCTTACGTTTTAGGTGGTCAAGGAATGAAAATTGTAATCAATAAACAAGAGTTAGAAGAGCACGTTATTGAATTAACCAAACAAATTCCTGGTAACAAACTTTTATTAGACCATTATTTAGATGGAGCGATAGAAGCTGAAGCTGATGCAATTTGCGACGGAGAAAACGTGTACATCATTGGTATTATGGAGCACATTGAGCCTTGTGGAGTTCACTCTGGAGACTCTAACGCAACATTACCACCTTTTAACTTAGGTGAGTTTGTAATGCAACAAATTAAAGACCATACTAAAAAAATTGCATTAGCATTAAAAACAGTAGGTTTAATAAACATTCAGTTTGCAATTAAAGACGATACAGTTTATATTATTGAGGCTAACCCACGTGCGTCTCGTACAGTACCTTTTATAGCAAAAGCGTACGGTGAACCATACGTAAACTATGCAACAAAAGTAATGTTAGGTGCTAATAAAGTAACAGACTTTACATTTAACCCTCAGTTAGAAGGATACGCAATTAAACAACCTGTATTCTCTTTCTCTAAATTCCATAATGTAAATAAAGCATTAGGACCAGAAATGAAGTCAACAGGAGAAAGTATATTGTTTATTAAAAACTTAAAAGACGATGCTTTTTATGAGTTATACTCTCGTAGAAAAATGTATTTAAGTAAATAATACAACATAAATAAAAATTAAAACGCTTAGATATTGTTCTAAGCGTTTTTTTATTTCTTAATCGTAACCTAAAATGTATGGGTGTTCATTCTTTTTTTATATTTTTGCTAATTAGTATAATTGAGAAATATGGTAGAAGAAAAAGTAATTTTGGTTAATGAACAAGATGAGCCCATAGGTTTAATGCCAAAATTAGAGGCCCACGAAAAAGCATTATTACACAGAGCCTTTTCAGTTTTTATATTGAATGATAAAAACGAAATTATGTTGCAGCAACGTGCAGCCTCAAAATACCATTCTCCCTTATTATGGACCAATACATGTTGTAGTCACCAGCGTGAAGGTGAAAGTAATTTAAATGCCGGAATGCGTAGATTAGATGAAGAAATGGGGTTTAAAGTTGAACTTAAAGAACTGTTTTCATTTATCTATAAAGCGCCTTTTGATAATGGACTTACCGAGCATGAGTTTGATCATGTAATGATTGGGTACTATAATGATGCTCCAAATATTAATACTGAAGAAGTTGAAGCTTGGAAATGGATGAAAATTGATGCGATAAAAGCTGATATTGAGTTAAATCCAGATCAATACACCGAATGGTTTAAAATCATTTTTGATAAATTTTATCACCATTTAGAAGCCAATACCTTATAACATGAAAGTAACAGTTTCCAGACGAGCACATTTTAACGCAGCTCATAGATTATATAGGCCCGATTGGAGTTTTGAGAAAAATCAAGAAATTTTTGGTAAATGTAACAACCCTAATTATCATGGCCATAATTATGAATTAATAGTTTCTGTAACCGGAAATGTTGATCCAGAAACTGGGTATGTTATTGACATGAAGATTTTAGCTGATGTGATTCAGGCTAAAGTTGAAGATTATATGGATCACAAGAACTTAAATTTAGATGTTGAGGAGTTTAAAACCCTAATTCCAACGGCAGAACATATTGCTTTTGTAATTTACAATAGGTTAAAACCCGAATTACCATCTACGTTAGAACTAGAAGTTACTTTATACGAGACCCCAAGAAATTTTGTAACGTATAAAGGACAATAAATTTTAATTTATGTCACAAAATAAAGAATTATATCCCTTAGTATTTACTCCCATTTTTAAAGATAGAATTTGGGGTGGTAATAAATTAAAGGATTTTCTTAATAAAGATATTCCTACTAATACAACTGGAGAAAGTTGGGAATTAGCTGATTTTATAGAAGACAATAGTACAGTAGCCAACGGATCTTTGATTCATACAACCCTAAAACAATTAATCGATACCTATGGTACAGATTTATTAGGAACTAAAATTATAAACAATTTTGGTAAGAATTTCCCTTTATTATTTAAGTTTTTAGACGCTAAGGAAGATTTATCTATACAATTGCATCCTAACGATGAACTAGCATTAAAACGTCACAATTCTTTCGGTAAAACAGAAATGTGGTACGTTATGCAAGCTGATCCAGGTGCTGAGATTATTGTTGGTTTTAAACAAGATTGTTCTGCTCAAGAATATTTAGATCATTTAAATGCTAAAACACTACCTAGTATTTTACAAAACATACCGGTTTATGCTGGAGATGTATTTTATTTAGAAACAGGTACCGTTCACGCAATTGGTAAGGGAATTGTTATTGCAGAAATACAACAAACAAGCGATATTACCTATAGAGTTTACGATTGGGATCGAGTAGATGCTAACGGAAATCAAAGAGAATTGCATGTAGATTTAGCTTTAGACGCTATTAACTATAATACGGTAGATGCTAAACGTATTTATAGTAAAACAGTTAACCAAGAAAATTCAATCGTAAAAACTTCTTATTTTACCACGAACTATATACCTTTGCAAGGATCTTTAAGTATAACTAAAGATACCAATTGTTTTAGAGTATATATAGTTATTAAAGGAGAGGTAAATATTACATTGGGAGATACGGCGTATACCTTTACGTTAGGCGATACCGTTTTAATCCCAGCATGTTTTACAAAGATAGAACTAAATGGTCAAGCAGAATTGCTTGAGATATTTATAGATTAATGAATATAAATTTTTAAAATAGAAAAAAATGGCAAGTGTAAGAACTTTAAAAAAGAACGTAAACTTTGTTTTAGGAGACATTATTAGTGAAGTAATTTGGATTGGAAACAACTCTGAAGCTGGTGAGCAAATCGTTCAAGAGGCATTTGTTGCTTACGATGATTTATTAGCAAGAATCAATGCTAAGAATGTTGAGAACAAAAAAGCACATTTTTCTAAAATTAATGAAGATTTCAAAAATGTTGCAAATCAATTAGTTGAGAAGGTAAACGCACTATAGTGCGAAATTTCTCAAAAAAAAGTTTCTCAAAAGGTTTGCAAATTAAAAAAACACTCTTATATTTGCACCCGAATTGAGAACAACGCCGGTGTAGCTCAGCTGGCTAGAGCAGCTGATTTGTAATCAGCAGGTCGTGGGT
>CAVBJB010000130.1:0-1599 GCA_963595625.1 Lachnospiraceae bacterium
GAAAACCATTGGTCACGTTCCAAAAAAATATTCGGATAATATTTGGAAAGAGTTTAAAGACGCTTGTAATTACTATTTTGATCGTTTAACGAAACACAACCAAGATCGCAGCGCTCAAGAAATTGATATTGTTGAAAATAAAAAGCAATACCTAGAAAACTTAAAAGATTTTACTTTAGTAGGAGATCACAAACAAGATTTAGCAGCTATAAAACAACACATAGAAAATTGGAAGAATCTTGGTAAACTATCCCCAAATAAACGAAACATCGACACCAAATTCAATAAAATTTTAGACGGGTTGTTTGATCAGTTAAGTTTAAGTAAAAAGGACGCTGAGATAGAAAAATTTTCAAATAAGCTAGAAAACATTGTTCAAAATAAAGATGCTAAAACTTTAAACAATGAAATTGTGTTTATACAAAGAAAAATTGAAGAAGTACAAAATGAAATTTTCCAATTAGAAAATAACATCCAATTTATCACTAACGCTAAAGCAGATAATCCTTTAATTAAAGAAATCAATAAAAACATTGATAAACATAAAGACGATTTAGAGATTTGGAAAGAAAAACTTTCAAAAATTAAATCGATTGAAATCTAATAAAAAAGAGCTGTACCAAAAGGTACAGCTCTTTTTTTATTTTAATAATCTAAGCCTAAGGCTTTAGATGTTTTCTCTGTCAATTCAGCAAACAACTCCGGATTCTCGCTTAATTTAATTCCGTAAGCCGGTATCATTTCCTTTAATTTAGCCTGAGATTCTTTCTCTAAAGCTGGGAAACAACGCTTAATTAAATCTAACATAATGGTTACCGTTGTAGACGCTCCTGGAGACGCTCCTAATAAACCTGCAATAGATCCATCTGCGCTCGATACTACTTCTGTACCAAATTGTAAAATACCCTTACCGTTTTTATCTTTCTTAATTACCTGTACACGTTGACCTGCAATTTCTAAAACCCAATCCTTACCGTTTGCATTTGGGAAATATTCTTTTAAAGAATCAACCTTAGCATCTTGAGATTTTAAAACTTCAGTAATTAAGTATTTAGTTAAGTCCATATTATCCATACCTACTTGTAACATAGGTGCAATATTATGACCTTTAATAGAAGTAAATAAATCAGCAAAAGAACCGTTTTTTAAGAACTTAGTAGAAAAACCTGCATAAGGACCAAATAACAATGCTGGTTTACCATCAATTGTACGTGTATCTAAGTGAGGTACAGACATTGGGGGTGCTCCTACAGCAGCTAAACCATAAACTTTTGCATGGTGTTGCTTAATAATTTCTGGGTTTGTACAACGTAACCATTGCCCTCCAACTGGGAAACCACCAAATCCTTTAATTTCAGGAATTCCAGATTTTTGTAATAAGTGTAAAGATCCACCACCTGCACCAACAAATACAAATTTTGCTTTAGCCGTTTGGTTGCTTCCGTTTACGTTTACTTTAACATTCCATTCCGATCCTTGTTTAGTTAAATCTAAAACATCAGCATTAAAATGCATAGATACACCTGGTAATGTTTTTAAATAGTCAAACATCGCTCTAGTTAAAGCACCAAAGTTAACGTCTGTCCCTAATTTCATGTG
>CAVBJB010000130.1:1609-5879 GCA_963595625.1 Lachnospiraceae bacterium
TTCTATGATTAAAGGTGCCCACGTTTTAATTTTTTCTGGATCTGTAGAAAATTCCATAGCTTTAAAGAAATGTGATCCTTGTAAAGCTTCGTGTCTTTTTCTTAAAAATTCAACATTTTTTTCTCCCCAAACAAAACTCATATGAGGAACACTATTAATAAAAGAACTAGGATTTTTTAAAATTCCTTTATTTACTAAATACGTCCAAAATTGTCTTGAGTTATCGAAAGATGAACAAATGCTAACTGCTTTAGAAATATCTACACTACCATCAGCTTTCTGAGGCGTATAGTTTAATTCACAAAATGCAGCGTGTCCTGTTCCGGCATTGTTCCATGCGTCTGAACTCTCAACAGCAGCTGTATCTAAACGTTCGTAAATTTCAATTTTTAAGCTTGGTTGTAATTCTTTAAGTAACAACCCTAAAGTTGCACTCATAATTCCTGCTCCAACCAATACTATATCAACCTCTTTGTTATTTGTTGTAGTTGCCATTTTATTGAATATGCTCGTTAATATGAGCAATTATGTATTATGTTATATTATCAAAAAATTATCTAATTGCTAAGTAATCTTGCAACATAATAGTAGCTGCAATTTCATCTATCAAACCTTTGTTTTGGCGCTGCTTCTTTTTTAACCCACTACTTAACATAGTTTGGAACGCAATTTTAGAGGTAAACCGCTCATCTATACGCACCACTTGTTTTTTGGGGAATGTATTTTTAAACTTTTCTACAAAAGCTTCTATAATAACAGCACTTTCAGAGGGTTCTCCGTTCATTTGCTTCGGCTCTCCTATAATAACGGTTTGTATATTTTCAGCCATAAAAAGCTTATGCAAATAATCAAACAATTTATTAGTTTCAATGGTATCTAAGCCAGAGGCTATAATATGCATTTCATCTGTTATAGCAAGCCCGGTACGTTTTATACCATAGTCTATAGCTAAAATTCTATCCATAGGTAAACTTATTAATAACCAATGCCTAAATATTCATTTAAGACAAGCTGTGTATAAAAAAAAAGACCTCGTAAACTTTGTCCTTATTTCTACTACAAATATCTAAAAAAATAGCAAAAAAGAAATACATTTACCCTAACATTTTACACTATTTACTTTTAATTTAATAATTTCAAACAAAAGCAATTGTTTTCAAAATTTCACCCTTTAAATTTACACTATCTTGTAATTTAAATGCTTATTTCATGTAATTATTGCAATACTTAAATAAATATTAAATTATTTTAAATGAAAGCTCAATTAATATACATGCATATCAAATATTGAATTTTCAGTTTTTCCCAAAAATACATATAAACTATAAAATTAAATTCTCCCACTGTTAAAACATTAATTTTAACGTTCAAGCACAAGTTTAACGTATAAATATCTTCTTAAAAATAAGTATATTTGCATTTAAAGAATATATATTTAAGATGACGCAGTTACAAACTATCATTGAACAAGCTTGGGAAAATAGAGCTTTATTACAAGAAGAAGCAACACAAAACGCTATTAGAGAAGTTATTGATTTAATTGATAACGGAAAGTTAAGAACGGCAGAACCTATTGACGGGGGATGGCAAATTAACGAATGGGTAAAAAAAGCAGTTGTTATGTATTTCCCTATTCAGAAAATGGAAACATTAGAGGCTGGTATTTTTGAGTACCACGACAAAATGCCTTTAAAAAGAAATTACGCTGAAAAAGGAGTACGTGTAGTACCAAATGCTGTAGCACGTCACGGAGCATACATTTCATCAGGAGTTATTTTAATGCCATCATACGTAAACATCGGTGCGTACGTAGACGAGGGAACCATGGTAGATACTTGGGCAACTGTAGGATCTTGTGCACAAATTGGTAAAAACGTTCACCTTTCGGGTGGAGTTGGAATCGGTGGTGTATTAGAGCCTTTACAAGCAGCACCAGTTATCATCGAAGATAACGCTTTCTTAGGATCTCGCTCTATCGTTGTTGAGGGGGTTCGCGTAGGTAAAGAAGCGGTTTTAGGAGCTAACGTTGTATTAACAGCATCTACTAAAATCATCGACGTTACCGGAGATACTCCAGTAGAAATGAAAGGTTACGTTCCAGAGCGTTCAGTAGTAATTCCTGGTTCTTACACTAAAAAATTCCCAGCAGGCGAATTCCAAGTTCCATGTGCCTTAATCATCGGTACACGTAAAGAATCTACAGACAAAAAAACATCATTAAACGACGCATTACGCGAGCACAACGTAGCAGTTTAATCTCAATCAAATACCAAAAAAAGCCTCTAAGTTTATTCTTGGAGGCTTTTTTATTTGGGCGTTCCGTGGCTTTTAATGGCCACGGCGGGCTTTACGCTGTATCTTTTAAAAGTATTTAAGCAAAGCTTAAAACTTTTAAAAGGATGCCGCTCCAATCCCTAACGCAAAAAAAAAGGTTCAAGAAAAAATCTTGAACCTTTTTTTTTTATTTAACAATACCGTAAGGTGTATAAGCAATTTTCTTATCTCTTGTTTCCTTTCTAATATTTTTATTTTTATTTATAGACTCCGGTGTCGCGTAGCCACGTTTGTGATCTAGATGTATACAAGTAGTAGAGTATCTAATTTGGATGGGTTTAACACCAGCATTTACTAATCGCTCCCCCAATTCTCTATCCTGGCCCCCATACTGCATACGCTCGTCAAAACCATTTACAGCTAAAATATCACTTTTCCAACCAGAGGAGTTATGACCATTCCAGCTTGGAGTCGTTGGAGTTAACAAATTTAAGATTCTACTTTTAAATCCATAAGCATTGATTTTATTATTCTTAAACGAATTTTTCATCCCATTAGCCTTTAACCATTCCATATCAAAACACCTCTTGCTCATAATATCATCCTTGGTTATTAAATTAGATATGTGCATGGAAAGCTTATGATAACCTCCAGATAAAAAACATCCTGGTTTTCTATGAAGTATATGTTGCTCAATAAAATCAAATCGCGGAATACAATCTCCGTCCGACATTAAAATATAATCTGAGGTACAAGCTAAAATCGCTTTATTTAAAATTTGAGATTTCTGAAATCCATTGTCCTCATGCCAAACATGAATTATTGGGTAAGAAACTTCTTTTTTTAATTCGTTTATTAATTCTAAAGTTGTTGCATTAGATCCATCGTCTGCAATAACCATCTCAAAATTTTTATACGACTGGTTATCATACCCCCAAATAACTTTTTTAAGCCATTCCGGCGAGTTGTATGTACTAATTATTACAGATAAATCTATTGACATGGTTATTTTTAACTTGAGTTATTTATTTTTGCAAAAATATGTCTTATTATTTAACTAACAACTTTTGAATTCTAAATAATGAAAAAAATTCTAGTCATACAACAAAAAATGATTGGCGATGTTTTGCTTAGTTCCCTAATATGCGAAAACATTAAGATCTTTAATCCTAACTATGAAGTTCATTATTTAGTGAATAGTAATACAACACCTGTTCTAGAAAATAATCCCTATATAGATAAGCTAATTATATTTGACGAAAAAAAAGACGCCTCGTTTTTTAATCTTATAAAATTTTCCAAAACTCTAAATCAAAACTCATATGATGTAGTTATTGACGCTTATACTAAACTTCAAAGCTACACGATGGTTGGATTTAACAAAGCAAAAACTAAAATTGCAATAGGAAAGTCTGGTCGTAAATTTTTATTTACACACAATTTAAAAAAACACAACTCTCCAAAAAGTTATTTAGGTTTAGCAATAGAACATAGATTAATGCTCTTAGAGCCGTTAAAAATACCCGTAAGTAAAAACTTCCCTACTTTATATGTTACTGAAGATGAAAAAAGTAAAGCAAAAGATCTCTTTAACCATCATAAAGTAGACGCATCTTTAAAAACAGTAATGATTAGCTTATTAGGAAGTGAAGAAGCTAAAACTTATCCATTAGAATATATGGCACAAGTTGTAGATTTTATTGGTCAAAATTACGAGGTTAATATTCTATTTAACTATTTTCCTAAACAATTGGAACAAGCTCAAAAAATTTACAATTTATGCTCTAAAACAACACAACACAAAATAGTTTTTGATTTGTACGGTGCTAGTTTAAGAGATTTTATTGCCATTATGGATCAGTGTGATATTATTGTGGGTAACGAGGGCGGGGCCATTAACATGGCTAAAGCATTAAATAAAAGTTCGTTCATTATTTTTTCACCTTGGATTAATAAACAAGCGTGGGCAAGTTTTGAGGATGGCTTCAAACACGTC
>CAVBJB010000131.1:0-5878 GCA_963595625.1 Lachnospiraceae bacterium
GAAATAGCTAATAAACAATATTATGAAATGTTTAAATCTATTCTAAAACAATAAGACGCCTTTACTTCTTTTAAAAATACTACATGAAACTAAAATTAACACTATTTATAACTTTATTTCAATTTATTGCAAATTCTCAAAACTACAAAATCACCTATTCTTTTAGTATGAATATTGATGCGGATACTATTAAAAACCCTTCTTCTCGTCATTATTATAAAAATCATTTTTTTAAAGAAGTTAATTCGACTTTTGGAGTTTTATGGGCAAATACAAACGCAGCATATTTTGAGCAAGAAGGTAACTTAAAAGGCTCAAGTTATTCACGTGATTATTTATCTGAACGTTACATCTCTAATACACATAAAAAGCTATATAAACCCAATTCAGATCCATTAGGGCTTTCTACTAAATATCATTACAGAAAATTTACCGATTATGAATGGCAAATAACCACTGAAAGCAAAGTTATTAATGGCTTTACATGTTACAAAGCTCTAGGTAAAATAAACTATTTTATTGATAGATATACCTTTGCTATTGAAGCTTGGTTTTGTCCAGAAATCCCTTTGCCTTATGGTCCAGACTATTATGCAGGTTTACCGGGTTTGATATTTGAGGTTTACAGAGCCGATGGTAAAGATTTACATTGGAAATTAAAATCTATCGAAAAAAATAAACCAAAAACCTTTAAATCCCCACTCGAATCGGATGCTATTTCCTATCAAGAATATGATAAAATTTATTACAACGCCATTCAAGAAATAATGAAAAAGTAAAAATAATATTTAGCAAATAATTGTAACCATCCATGCCAAAACCAACCAAACTACTATTATTTATATTTTTTGTAACTCAATTTGTTAATGCGCAAAATCGTATAGTAACCGGTGTGGTTAAAGACACGCTAAATAAACCACTCGATTATGCAAACGTAATGGCAATTCCTAAATCAGAAAATGCTAAAATGCTGTATGCCATTACAGAGGCTAACGGATCTTACACCCTTGAAGTTGATGCTCGTTATACCTACGAGCTTTCCGTGTCTTATATGGGTTACGAACCTCAAGTTCAGCTACTAGAACCTAACGACGGTAAAAAAACAATCCATTTTATACTTACTCCACAAGAAAATCAACTAGACGAAATCATTATCGATTACGACTACCAACCCATTGTAGTAAAAAAAGATACTATAATTTACAACCTTAATGCGTTTGTAAATGGTAACGAACGTAAGTTAAAAGATGCGCTCGAAAAACTACCCGGAGTCGAGGTACAAAAAAACGGAGACGTTACCGTACAAGGTAAAAAAGTAACCCAATTACATGTCGAAAATAAAAAGTTTTTTGGCGGAGGTACAAAACTAGCTGTCGAAAATATTCCGGCGGATGCCGTAGAAAAAGTAGAAGTTATAGACAACTTTGTAGAAGTGGACTTTCTTAAAAAAGTGTCGAGTTCGGATGATTTAGCCATGAACATCAAACTTAAAGAAGACAAAAAAAAGTTTATTTTTGGAGATATAGAAGCTGGCGCAGAGGTAGCCAACGATAATGAATTTTACTTAGCCAATGCAGCTTTATTTTACTATTCTCCTAAACGTAATGTTAGTGTTATTGGGGACTTAAATTCTATAGGTCGCAGGGTATTTTCATACACAGACTTGCGCCGTTTTGAGGGCGGGGTAAGTAGCTTTATTACCGGCCGCAAGTCCATAAGCGATCTTGGATCCTTTGCTTCAGAAAATAAAGACGTCAAACAAAACAAATCGCAATTTGTAGCTTTAAACTACAACGAGAGTTTTGGTAAAAAAGTCGATTTATTTTCTTACGGAGTTTTCTCAAAAATATTTTTACAAAATCAAAGCAATACCAATATCGAATACAAGCAACAAAACAGCGCTTCTATTTTCGAAATCAAAAATTCTAATTCAGAAACCACAAATACATTAGGACTCTGGAATACTAAATTAGATTGGACACCAAATAAAAAACACAAAGTGTTTTACAATTTTAATTTAAAACTAAGCAACCAAAAATACAATCAAAACCTAGAAACAATAAGCGCATTAAATCCAAACACCTTCTCTATTAAAGACCTTACAGACGAGACAGACTTTAAACAATACCTAGAGTGGCACCACGATTTAAACAAAAAAAACATACAAACCTTTGTGGTAAACCATTTGTATAACGACAATAAACCACAAAACACATGGCTATCTTCAAATCCGTTTTTAACTGGATTTTTACCACTGCAAGCAGATGATAGTTATAACATACAGCAAGTAAACCGCGACAAACAAAACAATCTAGACGTGCTATTTAAACATTATTGGATTTTAAACGAGTACAACCACCTGTATTTTAACATAGGTAACAATTACACAGATAATTTTTACCAAACCCAAACCATTCAACAACTAAGCAATCAACCCAATTATAATTTTAGTGCAGACGGTTTTTATAATCATTTAAACTATCATTTAAACGACTTTTACATTGGCGTAGACTATAAATTTTATTTAGGTAAATCCATAAACACGCCAAGTTTATATTGGCATCAATACAACGCCAGTATAAATCAAGATACCCAAACAACAATTAGTAAAGGCGTTTGGTTGCCACAATGGAAAACCGAAATCGATTTTTCTAAATCTAAAAAATTCCGTTTCAATTACCGTATGCAAACCAGTTTTGCAACTGCGTCCTTATTGGCTAGTGGTAAAGAGTTAAGTTCGTATAGCTCGGTTTACAAAGGTAACGCCCTGCAAGAAAATGAGCTTTTTCATTACTTAACAACCTCGTACAGTAAATTTTCTCTCTACCGTGGGTGGACGTATTTTTTCAATGCAAGCTTTGTAAAAAAAGAAAATACCCGCCGTAACGAGGTCGTTTTTGACGGAATCAACCGCTATACAACAACTGTTTTAAGTAATTTGCCAGAGCAGCGTGCAAACCTTTCTGCAAGGGTGGAAAAAAGAGTAAGCGAATTGGTTTTAGAGGCTAACGCCAGCACAAGTTGGAGCGAGTACCACCAAAGCATTAATAATATCTATAATAAATTTAATAGGAACGCACAAATTCTAGGAGCCGGACTCCGTACCACCTTCGATAGTTTGCCGCACGTACGTATAGAATATCAGCGCAGTTTTAATCGCATAAACGCCATTCAAAAAACAAATTTCGAAACAGATTCTTACAACATATCGCTAGATTATGAGTTTTTAAAACATTTTATAGCCGAGGCATCATACCAAAAATTCGTAAACCATTCCGCATTTGCAAACGCCAATGATTATGAAATTTTAAACGCAAGCTTACGTTACCAACGCAAAAACAATCCGTGGACTTTCGAGCTACAAGCACAAAACCTATTAGGCGCAGCAACCAAAGTACAAAGCTCTATTTCAGACTACATAGTATCCGAGACTACCTTTTACATCCTGCCCCGTTTAATCATGTTATCCGTAAAATATAAGTTATAACACGGGCGTTCCCTGCACAAAAACTCCTAGCGTCGTTTTTTACAGGTCGCGTCTTCCGCTGTATCTTTTATTTATGGCTTCGAGAACCTCAGCCACCAATAAAAGGATGCCGCTCCAACCGCTAACGCAAAAAAACAGGCACTATAAAGTGCCTGTTTTTTTTAGTTTTATAAATTAAATACGTAATTATTTGACTTATTTGTATTTAATTATGTAATTTTAATATGTTCTATTAAAATTTAGAAAAATGAAAAACCTTAAATATTATTTATATTGGTCTATATTTTCCTTGCTTTTTGTTTGTTTTCTTTTCTTAATAAGCAAGGAAGATTGGGTGTTCCCTACATTTTTAAGAGCCGTTTTTGAATTAATTACTATCCCAATTTTACTTAGTATTTTTATTGTTTTTGGGTTAATGGTATATCAAATATTAAAACATCATCAATTTAATAATAAATTAGTTTTAGGAATACTTGTATTAAATGCCGTTAGTATCGTACTTATTTTATTAAATTGGAAATGAATAAATTAATTATTTTAGCGTTATATATAAATAATTGTAAAATTTAAATTTATGAGAATAGTTAAAAATTTATTTTTATTACTGTTACTTCTACCTTTTACATTTATTTCATGTAGTAGTGATGATGATAGCAGTGGATCCTTTACCCCAAATCCATCAAACTCTTATTGGCCCATGAATCTTAACAATTTTTGGACCTTTGATACTAATGAGGGTGAACAAACATTAACTGTTAATGCAAGAGTAACTTACGGTGGAAATACATATTTTAGTTTTTTGAATTCCAGTCCATATTTAGCTCAAGATGCGTTAGTTGTTAGGGAAAATAATGGTGTTTTCACAATGTATTATGCCCCTAATTCTCAGCAGGGTGTTAATATTAGCGGTGGAGCTATTAAGTATATTGATTTGACTAGACCTACAAACACAAATTGGGAAGATCAATTAGTTTTAAATGTTTCAGGTGTTACAACAGGGACCTTGTTTTTTAATCATCAGGGAAAAGTTTTAGATGGAGGGACAACTGAGGTTATTAATGGAGTAACCTTTCAAAATGTAATTAAACATCAAATGGTTCAATCAATCACTAATTCAATAACAGGTGAAACAGAAGAAATAACTTATATACATTGGTTAGCCAAAGGCATAGGTCCTATAAAACAAGAAATTATAGGAGAAGATTTTAATGATATTTACGAATTAATTGATTACGAAATTTATTAAAAAAGGCTGTAACTTATAGTTGCAGCCTTTTTAATTATAATACTACTTGTGTGTCTTCATCATTTGTTTCTGGTTCCCAACCTCTAGCTTTTAAAGAAATTAAGTTATTTCCTCTAGTTACTAAATTGGTACCCGAGTTGGCATCCGTCATGTGCCCAATAATAGATAAATGAGGATTGTGTTTTACTTTATCAAAATCATTAATACTAACAGTAAATAATAATTCATAATCTTCTCCACCATTTAAAGCTACAGTTGTTGAGTTAATATTAAACTCCTCGCAAACATTAATTAATTGGGGATCTAATGGTAATTTATCTTCATAAATTCTACAACCCGTGTTAGATTGTTTACATAAATGCATCACCTCATTGGCTAGCCCATCTGTAATGTCAATCATACTTGTAGGTTTTACTCCCATTTTTTCTAAAAGCTCCTTAATATCCGTACGTGCCTCAGGCTTAAGTTGTCTTTCAACAATATAAGAATAGGGTTCTAAATCGGGTTGATTGTTTGGGTTTACTAAAAACACTTGTTTTTCGCGCTCTAAAACTTGTAATCCCATGTAGGCTGCACCAATATCTCCCGTTACAATTATAAGATCTGTTTCACTAGCTCCTACTCTATAGGTAATATCTTCTTCTTTAGCTGTACCAATGGCAGTGATGGATAATATTAAACCTTTGTTAGATGAGGTTGTATCTCCACCTACTACATCTACTTTGTATAAAGAAGCAGCTGTTTTAAAACCGTCAAATAACTCATCTAAAGCCTCCACCGGGAAACGATTAGAACAAGCAACAGATAACAATAATTGAGTAGGTTTTGCATTCATAGCTGCAATATCCGATAAGGCATTTACTACAGCTTTATATCCCAAATGTTTTAAAGGCATAAAAGCCAAATCAAAATGAACTCCCTCAACCATCATATCTGTAGATACAACTGTTTTAGCCTCATTAAACTGTAACACAGCTGCATCATCCCCTATACCTTTAACCGTAGAATCATTTTCTATGGTAAAATTTTTAGTTAAATGCTCAATTAAATTTATCTCACCAACCTGAGATAACTTGGTTCTATTTTGATTTTTATCTTCAATCATGTCTTAATACTTTGATTGGCAAATTTACAAAGAATTAAAT
>CAVBJB010000132.1:0-5871 GCA_963595625.1 Lachnospiraceae bacterium
TATCCTTCTGCTTTTAATTCTACTGAATTATCTGGACAGCTTAATACTTGGTCTGGAGTTAAGATATGATTAATAGGGGTAACTTTTATACCGTCTAAAAGTATACCTAATCCGTTATCAATTGATCTAAATACAAATCTGGTAGTAGTTTGTCCTGCTGGTACGTTATACGTTCCTCTGATTGTTTGCCATCCTTGAGTATTTCCGCGACCTGTTGCTACAAGCTCATATGGACCTTCAATTGGGCCTGCAAAAAGTTCGACTCCTGCACCTTGAATGTTACGCGTATTTACTCCAAAACGAATGTCATATTGAGAAACTTCGCTAGAATTTACATCTTGGTATAAACCTTTAATGTTAGTTCTGTCGTTAGCGTCTATGGTTTCTTCCGAAACTAATAATTGGATTAATTGTGCTTGATCGTAATTTGTAACTCCGTCAATAACTAATGTTTCCATTACAAATACTACTCCTGTAGACCAATAACCGTCTACATTATATCTCCATCCTGGAAAAACTTTCTGGGTAAGGAAATTTTGTACAGAATGTCTTATCACTTTTGGCTCTTCAAAGCTTCCGTTTACGATTCCAAAATCACATGGATTTTCGATGGTTTTGATGCAGATATCAAAAGTATTGTCGTTATTTTCTGTTCCGTTTAACATAACTCTTACAAAGTAATTCTGTCCAATTTCTAACTCAGAACTATTAATTGTAGGAATAACATTGTTATAAGAACATGTAATTTGATTCATGTTAGCATCATAAAGTGCTAAAGCCACATTTGGTATCGTTGCCGATGCAGCATCGTAACTTGGATCACCAGAAAAATTAGTAACTTCTATTAGATGCGTTTTTGAGGTAGCTTGGAATTTATACCAAACATCGGCTCTATTATCTACATTACAATTGTTTGCATTTGTAGATGGTGTTGCATGGATAAAAGAAGTTTGGTATGCCGATGTACAAGTCTCTGAAGTAGAAGTTTGTAATGTAATTGCATTTTCTGGTTGATCGTTTATAGTGAATTTAAATGGCCCAGACCAAAAACTTTTATCAGAGTCAGAACAAATAGCTCTTACAAAATATTCATAAACATTAGTTTCCAGATTTCTTTCTGAAGGTTGTAGTGTATATGTATTTGTATTAACAATAGTTCCTGATTGTGGTAGGGTATATCTGTCTTTTTCTTGTACAAAAACTTCCCATTGCGTTTCTGATCCACCTGCTTGCCAAGTTAAGCTTCCGTTTTCATTTACAGCTAAATTTGTTGGTTGTGGGCAAGTAATGGTTCCACATGTAGAAATGGCTCTAAATATTTCGCGATTTGCAATAACAGTTCCTAAATCTACTTGATAAATTAAGGTGTTATTTGTATCGTAAATTTTTAATTCGCAACCTCTGTATTGATTTAAGTTAGAACCGAATGAATTAATGAAAACAGAAAATTCTACACCTGTACATAAATATAAAATTTGTTCTGTTGATTGGAAATTTCCAAATGGAGGCAAGGTTAAACTTCCAATCACATTATCATTTTGTTTAATCTCAACATCAGGACCAAAGCCCCATCCAGGACTTGTAAGTACCACTCTGTATTGACATGTATTAGCTAAATTACAGAAGGTGTTGAAAGAAACAGGATTTGGAGATCTCCAATTATCTTGAGGAGTGTCACAAATTGGACGTACAAATACATTGTATTTAGATGCATTTTCTAATCCGGCAATTGTAAATGGATGAGAAGTAGCAATGTGAGAATATGCTGGGGTTGCCGTAGTAGTTGGATTTTCTAAAGCGTAAGGTTGTACTACAACTTCCCAAGACGTTTCATTACCATTAGGAGTCCAATTTACTGTAACTCCAGTATCTGTAATGTTACTTAAAGTAACCGCTGATACAAATGAACAAGTAGGAATATCTTCAACATTTACATTATCAATAAATACATATTGGCCTCTGTAAGGTGCTGTGCTAGCCACGGTAGGGACATGGAAACCAAAATGAACATCTCCTGAAACTGTATTTGGAAGATTAATAATGATTTCTTGCCATGTAGTACTTGCTAACACACCAGTTATATTGGTATTGTAAATTTCTGTTGTAAAATCTGCAACAGCAGTTCCTGAACTAGAAATTTTAATAATTAAATCTTCAATAAAACCTTCTTCGTAATTTTTAAAATAAAATCTTAAACGTTGGTTAGGTTGAACATTTATTTTGGGAGATATTAACCAATCGTTGTTTCTACCGTTGGTCCCTGTAAATATTCCTGCTGTTAAGTCTCCTTCATATGGAGTTAATGAACTTTCTAAATTCCAATAATAATTATCGTTGTTAGCATTAATAGTTTTCCAACAATTTTTAGAAGAAGAATTAGAGTTAAAAGTTTCTGTAAAAGGTGTATTAAACGTTTCACAAATAGTTGAAAAACGAACTGGACCAAACCATGTTCCATAAGTTGAATTGTTACATATTGATCGTACGTACAGTTCATAAACATGTCCCACTGCTAAGTTAGTAAAATCGTATGTAGGGGTATTTACAAGTATTCCCGAGTTAGGAGTAACTCCTGGTTCTGAGATTGCAATTTCCCATTGATTTTCTGTACCAACAGGTTGCCAAGTTGCTGTAGCACTATTGGATGTAGTGTTTGATACAATAATTTCTCTAGGAGATGGACATAAAGTTGCATTTAATATCTCAATATTATCTAATGTAACGTTTACTGTGTTGTTATCAATACCTTTAACTCTAAATGCGATATAACCACGTCCCGTTTGATTAAAGAAATTAAAACTCGGAATATTTGTTCCTCTAGTTAAGTTATTAAAAGTCGCTAAAGTTGTTGTAAAACTACTTGGATCTCTGTCCGTAGCTGAATATAAAACTTCTACATTAAAAAAGCGGTTTGCGGTAGATAAAGTATGTGTAAATCGAATTTCATGATAGCCATGTAACGTAATTTCTGGTGAAATTAAAAGTTTATCAGCATTTTCGTTAGATGAAAAAGCAACATCGTTTTGATTGATTGCTACGGTACCTTGTGTACCTGTTGAAACAGTCCAACAGAATTTTTGAGTGTTTACGGAAGTATGTGTAAAATACTCCGAATAGGGTACAGTTACAGGTAAACAAGCCGTTGTAAAACTAAACGGTCCAACCCAATCCGTATTACCTGTTGAACATACGGATCTTACATAGTATTGATAGGGTCTACCTGGTAATAATCCGTTTTTAAGATAAGAAGTTCCTGTAACAATTTCACCTGTTGTGAATGCATTAGGGATAGTAGTATCATCTGCACCTTTTACAAATACTTGAAAGTTAGATGCGGTAGACTGCCAAGATAATTGGGCTGTATTAGATGTTACGTTAGAGATTTCTAAATTACTTGGAACATCACAAGTTACAGCTTCAAAAATAAAGTTTCTAAGGGAAACTCTATTTGTAGTAAAACGTGAATCCTGAGGCTCAATTACAATTGCAAAAATATAATTCCCACTAAAGTCAGCAGGTATATCTACTTGATAGGTGTTAAAAAGTTGTGTTCCACCATCCCAACCGGCATATGCTACAGCAGTAGTGCTTATAGTTGTAAAGTTTGCTGTATAAGGAGTATTAAAATTTAATTGGTCCGTATTGAAAGCTTTAACTTTAACAGGAACGCTCGTGTTTTGTGTATTAGTTGTACCGTCAAATTTTAATCTTACGTTTTGAGTTCCTGCAGGGATGTTAATTATTGGGGTATATAAATAATCATGTGTAGTCCCGTTTGTATCATCCAATACAATCGATATATTATTTGATAAATAGGTCCAGTTTTGTGCAGGAGTAGCAATACTGTACATATTCCAACATGGAGCTGGCGCTGCAACTGTTCTTCCATTAAAAGTTTCTATATAAGGCAACTGAGCAGGAGCACACATTGTCTCTACCGTATAAACTTCAGACCATTGGCTTGGGCTTGTTCCACAAGTTGATTTTACATAAATATCATATTTTTGTCCGGGCTGTAACGTTGTACCATTAATAGTAGAAGTAATGTTTACGTTAGAATTAGTGTTAACTACAACTCCTGATTGTGTAGTAGGAGCTAACAATCCTGTTGGTTGTACAAACACTTCCCAACTTTGAGCAAAGTTTGCTAAATTTTCCCAAGAAAGGGTTACATTATTTAATCCTTTTCCATTGGTTGTAAAACCTTGTGGCATAGGACAATCTATAACTTTTAATTCAAAATTTAATAATACTGAAAGGTCTGAATTGTTACTGTTTGCAATTACAAATATGTACGTTTCGTTAGCTTCTAAAAAAAAGTTATTTGTTTTAACTGTAACCCCAACTGTACTAGATGCATTACCTCCAATACATAATGGACGAACTGTATTGTTAGCTGGATTTATATATCGTATAGCATCACAACCTTTGTAAATGGCATATCCATAATTGGTATTTGCTGGGCTAGAAGTTGATGAATTGGTTAATTTTAAATTTATAAATTGATCTGTAGTAGGTGTATAAGAAAAGAAAATTTTATTACCTCTTACATAATTTGTGTATTGATTCGATGGTCCGCCATTGGCCGCCGTTGGAAAACAATACCCATTAGTTGCAGTATAGGAATAACTTAAAAATTCTGTATGTACACTCCTGTTTAAATAATGTGATGTATCCCCGGAAAAGTTATAGGTGTTATTCGCGTTTAAATGTTCATTAATATTAATTGCTCCTAAACAATCATAACCCTCTAATTGTGTAGTTACCTGAAAAGTTGGTAATAAGGTCCAACTACTTTGTGCGTTTTGTGAACATATAGTTCTAATGTAAATATCATAGTTTGTTGAAGGAAGTAAACCTTCATAACTGTAAACACCAGTAACTATAACACCAGAATTTCCTCTAGGACTTCCGGTTGGAATTACTTGTATTTCGTAAGATTGAGTAAGGTTAGTAGGTGTAAAAACTAAATTTTTTGCACCAATATAGCTCACACTATAGTTGTTAACGTTAAAAGCACAAATAGCATTTGGATCTGATAACACATTTACATTATCCACCCACCATTGGTCTCCATTACTAGCTGTAGTATTTTGTTGTTTAGAAGCTACAAAAGCAAATCGTACGTTTAGTCCCGCAATGTTTTCAGGCAATTCTAAAGTAATATCAACAAAATCCCCAACAGTATTTGCAATTAAATCCGCTGCAGCAAATTGATGAATTAACGTATATCCTGATAAATCTGTAGGATCTAAAATAGTTGAGTAAATAGCAAAATTACTGTTAGGATCTAAAGTAGTTCCTTTTTTAGTTTTGAATTTAATTACTGGAGCAGAATCTGGTATAGTTACCAAAGGTGTAACTAAATAATAAGCCGCGTTATTGCCTTCTCCAATGTTAGAGGTTGAAAAGTCGATATACGCCGCAGTAGAACTGTTAAATCCGCTAGCTGAAGACGTCCAATGAGTAGTTGAGCTGTTGGTATTTAAAGTAGTCCAAGTTTGGGGAATCCCCGAATCGAAATTCTCATTTAACCCTTGTGCATTAGCTTGTATTATTGTAGTTAATACAAACAGAAACAAGTACATAATTTTAGAAGGAGCCTTAAATAAACAATTTTCCCAAAATTTAAAATGATTGAGTAAAATGAGTTTAAGACTACTAATAAATTTTTTTTTAGTAGTGTTGTTCATAATTTTTTAAATATTGATTATTGAATAAATGTATATTTATTAACATTTATTTAATATTTTTTAGCTTTCAATATTCTAGAAATTTATAAAACAGTGGTATTTTAAAACACTGATAGTCAGTCGTATAATATGTTTTTAAGATTTGATTAATTTGTGTTTTATTGTTTTGTAATTAAAG
>CAVBJB010000133.1:0-5854 GCA_963595625.1 Lachnospiraceae bacterium
TACGGTTACGTTTCTTTTGATGCTTTAACGTATTTCGATAAATTTTCATCTCAAAATAAAAAAGAAGAAACACAAATACCCGAAATTTTTTATCAATTTTTTGAATGTTGCATTGCCATCAATCATTTTAAAAACGAAGCCTATTTAATTCAACATACTTTTGAGGACTCATCATTTATTCCGCTAGATTTAGCAACGATCGAAAATTGTATTCAGGCTCAAAATTTTGCAACCTACCCTTTTTCTATTCAAGGAGAAACAAAGTCAAATTTAACCGATGATCAATTTAAAGATCAAGTGAAGCAAGCTATAAATCATTGTAAAAAAGGAAATGTTTTTCAGCTAGTAGTTTCAAGACAATTTCAACAAAAATTTACAGGAGACGAATTTAATGTATACCGAGCCTTACGAAGTATAAACCCATCACCCTACTTGTTCTATTTTGATTTTGGTGATTTTAAAATTCTTGGTTCGTCCCCAGAGGCTCAACTGGTAGTAAAAGACCAAAAAGCAGAAATTCATCCAATAGCAGGAACTTTTAAAAGAACAGGAAACGACGAACAAGATGCAGAATTAGCAAAAAAATTAAGCGAAGATCCAAAGGAAAATGCCGAACATATTATGCTTGTAGATTTAGCTCGAAATGATTTAAGTAGAAATGGTACGGATGTTAAAATTGAAACCTTAAAACAAATTCAGTATTTCTCTCACGTCATACACTTAGTTTCTAAAGTAACCGCTAAATTAAAAGCTCCCGATCAAACCTTGAAAACTTTTGTAGATACCTTTCCGGCAGGAACATTATCAGGAGCACCAAAATTTAAAGCTATAGAACTGATCCATGAAATAGAAAATTGCAACCGATCTTTTTACGGCGGAGCAATTGGATATTTAGATTTTCAAGGTAATTTTAATCACGCCATTATGATTCGTTCTTTTCTATCAAAAAACCACTTATTAACTTTCCAAGCTGGAGCCGGTGTGGTCGAAAGTTCTAATTTAGAAAACGAGAATCAAGAAGTATTTAACAAACTACAAGCTTTAGCTCAAGCGCTTAAACTTGCTCAAAATATATAACATGAAAAATATAGTTGTTATTGATAATTACGACAGTTTTACCTACAATTTAGTTCATTATCTAGAGGATTTAAACTGTAAAGTTACTGTTTTTAGAAACGATGAATTTGAATTAGAGGAACTAGAAAACTTTGATAAAATTTTACTTTCGCCAGGACCCGGAATTCCAGACGAAGCTGGTTTATTAAAATCAGTAATAAAAACATATTACAAAACTAAAAGTATTTTAGGCGTTTGTTTAGGTCAGCAAGCTATTGGAGAAGTTTTTGGTGGACAATTAGAAAATCTAGAAAAAGTATATCACGGACTTGCAACACCAATGCAAATTTTAGATCCTACCGAAATTTTATTTCAAAACTTAGAGACTATTCAAACCATAGGACGTTACCACTCTTGGGTTGTATCTTCAGAAAATTTTCCAAAAGAATTACAAATTACAGCCGTAGATAATAATAACCAAATAATGGCTCTAAAACATAAATACTACGATGTGAGAGGGGTGCAATTTCATCCTGAAAGTGTACTGACGCCAAACGGTAAATTAATGTTACAAAATTGGGTAAATGCTTAAGTATGAAAGAATATATAGAATTGCTAACGCAGAATAAAACGCTTACTTCTCAGCAAGCAAACCAAGTAATTATAGGGATATCACAAGGAAAATTTTCAACCACAGAAATTATCTGTTTCATCAGTCTTTTCATGATGCGCCCTATTACCATACACGAGTTACAAGGTTTTAGAGATGCTTTTCTGAGCCTTTGTTTACCTATAAATTTATCTGAGTACCAAGGAGTAGATATGTGCGGAACAGGTGGAGATGGCAAAAATACATTTAACATATCTACACTTGCTTCTTTTATCGTGGCAGCTGCAGATATAAATGTTATAAAACACGGAAATTATGGTTTATCATCCATTTCGGGTTCTAGTAATGTATTAGAAAATTTAGGAATAAAATTCAGTAATAACGAAGATTTTCTTCGCAAATGCCTAGATCAAAACAACCTAACCATACTACATGCTCCGCTATTTCATCCAGCCATGAAAACCGTGGGACCTATTAGAAAAGAACTAGGAGTTAAAACTTTTTTCAACATTTTAGGCCCCTTAATTAATCCGGCTCAACCTAAATATCAAGTGGTAGGAACCTATAGTTTAGAGGTTGCACGCATGTTTACCTATTTGCTACAAAAAACACAAACACAATTTAGTATCGTTCATAATTTAGACGGTTACGACGAAATATCTTTAACAGCTAAAGCAAAAATTGTAACCAACGATTCAGAATTTGAATTAGATCCCGAACATTTTAAAGGTGTTACTAAAATACATCCGACAGAAATTTTTGGAGGAAACACAAAAGAGGAAGCAGCTAAATTATTCTATGAAATCATTTCGGGTAACGGTACAAAAGCTCAAAATAACGTAGTGGCTTTAAATGCAGCAACTGCTATTAGTTTAGTAAAAAAATGTTCTATGGAGGATGCTTTTGCTTTAGCAATCGAAAAATTAGAAAGTAAACAAGCCTTAAAACGCTTACAAAAATTTCAGCAATTATGTCAATCTTAGATACCATTGTAAAATACAAAGAACAAGAAGTTGCAGCTGCACAAAAAGTTTTTCCAATATCAATGCTACAACAAGCTCCAATGTATAATGCGGAACCTATTTCATTAATTAAAAGTTTACAAAATTCTAAAAACGGAATAATAGCTGAATTTAAAAGAAAATCCCCATCTAAAAAGGAAATAAATCTAGAAAGTACCGTAACCAACATAGCCAAAGTATACCAAGATAATCAAGCGGCAGCTATGTCAGTTCTTACAGATACGCAATTTTTTGGAGGGTCAAATCAAGATTTACTTGTAGCAACACAGCATTTTAAAAATCCAATACTTCGTAAAGATTTTGTTGTTTCTACATATCAAATTCATCAAGCTAAAGCTATTGGAGCACATGTAATTTTATTAATTGCAGCTGTTTTAACTCAAAAACAAATGCAGGAGTTTGCCCAATTAGCGAAACAATTAAAATTAGAAGTTTTGGTAGAAATTCATTCGGAAGATGAACTCGCTAAAATCCCTTTTGGAGCTCATATTGTATACGGCATAAATAACAGAAACCTTAAAACATTTCAAGTAGATTTTAACAACTCTATACATTTGGTACGTAAATTACCACAACAAAGTTTAAAAGTAGCTGAGAGCGGATTAACAAGTGTTCAGGACATTCATTTTTTAAGAAAACAAGGTTTTAATGGCTTTTTAATTGGAGAATTATTTATGAAGATGACCTCAGATCAAATACACCAATTTTTTAAAGCTGTGAGTTATGAAAATTAAAATCTGTGGTTTAGCCCAAACTGAAAATGCTCAAGAAATTGCAAATCTAACACCTGATTTTATTGGATTTATTTTTACAAAAAATTCCAAACGATACATAAAACCTGAAGAGGCTATACAAATTTCGCATCCTAATAAAATTGGTGTTTTTGTAAATCAAACGATCAAAGAAATCATTACAATTGGTAATCAAGTAAACTTATATGCCATACAATTACACGGAGAAGAATCTCCTGAATATTGTAAAGAGATAAAGAATTTACTGCCAAAAGTTCAATTAATTAAAGCTTTTTCAATCCAAAGCTCAAGTGATTTTTATTCTGTAAAAAAATATACAAACGCTGTCGATTATTTTCTATTCGATACAAAAGGACAGCTTCCGGGAGGAAACGGCTATACCTTTAATTGGGAATTACTAAATCAAATAGAAATAACAAAACCCTATTTTTTAAGTGGCGGACTAGAGATCAACAACCTTGTTAATCTAGAAAAACTTAATAAAAAACCATTTGCCCTAGACGTTAATAGTAAATTGGAACATGCCGTAGGAGTAAAAAATGTAGAACTAACAAAAACAATGATTAAACATGTCAAGCAAATATAAACCTAACGATAACGGATTTTACGGTGATTTTGGCGGAGCATTTGTACCAGAAATGCTTTACAATAATGTAGAAGAATTAAAACAAAACTACAAACAAATCACGCAAACACAAGAATTTAAAGACGAGTTCAGAGAACTTTTAAAACAATATGTAGGTCGACCAACGCCTCTTTACTTCTCTAAACGTTTGTCTCAAAAGTACAACACCAAAATTTACTTAAAGCGCGAAGATTTATGCCATACCGGAGCACATAAAATCAACAATACCATTGGTCAAATTCTTCTTGCAAAAAAATTAAATAAAAAAAGAATCATAGCTGAAACTGGAGCCGGACAACACGGAGTTGCCACTGCAACCGTTTGCGCGCTTATGGGCTTGGAGTGTGTGGTTTACATGGGCGAGATCGATATGCAACGCCAAGCACCAAACGTTGCACGCATGAAAATGTTAGGCGCAACCGTAAAACCTGCAACTTCGGGTTCTAAAACTCTAAAAGACGCAACCAATGAGGCGATCCGAGATTGGATTGCAAATCCAATTGATACCTTTTACATCATTGGTTCCGTGGTTGGACCCGCTCCCTACCCAGAAATGGTTGCAGATTTTCAGAGCATCATTTCACAAGAAATAAAGGCTCAGCTATTAGAACAAGAAAACACTGAAAACCCAGATTACGTAATTGCATGTGTGGGAGGCGGTAGTAACGCTGCTGGGGCTTACTATCATTTTTTAGATCAAGAAAATGTAAAATTAATTGCCGCTGAAGCTGCTGGATTAGGCGAATTTACGGACAAAACCGCAGCTACAACCGTAGCAGGTAAACCCGGAATCATTCACGGCAGTCGTACCATTTTAATGCAAACTCCAGACGGTCAAATTACCGAGCCCTACTCTATCTCAGCTGGATTAGACTATCCTGGAGTTGGACCATTACACGCCCATTTGTTTCAAACCAAACGCGCAACTTTTATACCCGTTACAGATCAAGAAGCCATGAACGCGGGGCTACAACTGTGTAAGTTAGAGGGTATTATCCCAGCTATAGAGAGTTCTCACGCATTAGCGGTTCTAGACAAAATGTCGTTTAAATCCAACGAAATTATTGTGATAAACCTTTCCGGGCGTGGAGATAAAGATCTAAACACATACATCAACTATTTTAATTTTTAATTGGGGGTTCCTACTCATTTTTTCCTATCGTCAAAAAGGAGTAGGTCGGGCTATCCGCTAAATCTTTTGTAAGGTACTTAGGTACCTTACAAAAGGATATCGCTCCTATCCCTAACCCAAAATCCAAGCATCATGAACAGAATTGATCAAAAATTACAAAGCAAAAACAACATACTTTCTATATACTTTACAGCGGGTTACCCAACGCTTAATGATACAACTAAAATTATTAAAGATTTAGAAAATTCAGGAGTTGATATGATCGAGATTGGACTTCCTTTTTCTGATCCTTTAGCAGACGGTCCAGTTATTCAAAACAGCGGAACTATCGCATTGCAAAACGGAATGACTACCGAAGTGTTGTTTCAGCAATTAAAAAACATCCGTCAGGAGGTAAAAATTCCTTTACTTATTATGGGGTATATTAATCCGATAGTACAATTCGGGATCGAGGAATTTTGTAAATCGTGCCAACAAGTAGGAATAGATGGTGTAATTATCCCTGATTTACCCATACATATTTACGAAACTGAGTATAAAGAAATTTTCGAAAAATACGGTATTTATAACATTTTACTAATTACGCCTCAAACATCCGAGGAAAGAGTTCGATACATTGATTCCGTTTCCAAAGGATTTATATATATGGTTAGTAGT
>CAVBJB010000134.1:0-5847 GCA_963595625.1 Lachnospiraceae bacterium
GGTTTACAAGAAAGAAAACAAAATTTTTCAGAATTTTATATTGATTCAGAAGAAAATCTAATTAACGTTTTAAAGAAGGAACTAAACCCCTTAAAGTCAGGATTTAAAGTAATTACCATATAACTAAAAAATTTAGTTAATTTGGCAAAATATTTTATACAATGACAAATGTTATTTTTAATTTTCATAATAATACATTAAATTTGTAAAAATAAGCCCAAACAAACCAATAAATTAAGCTTGATGAGAAAACTATATTTTAATTTACTAGTTGCAGTATGCATGTCTATGACCTCAGTTTATGGACAAAAATTTTCGACTTTTAAACCAGAAATGGTATATGTAGAAGGAGGAACTTTTGTGATGGGATCTAAAAAAACTGATACGAAAGCTGAAAAAGATGAATTTGAAGCAAGAGAAGTAAAGGTATCTAGTTTTGAGATTAGTAAATACGAAGTAACTGTATACGAATGGAGTAATTTTGTAAAGGAAAATAAAAACATGAAAATGCCTCCTATGCAAAAATGGGGTTTAAATGATGATTTCCCTATTACTAATGTTACATGGGAAGATGCTGTTTGGTTTTGTAACTGGTTAAGTAAGAAAAACTTTTTAGATCCTGTATATTCAATAAAAAATGGTCAAATCCATTGTGATTTTGATAAAAATGGTTTTAGATTACCTACAGAGGCAGAATGGGAATATGCTGCTAAAGGAGGTTCAAAATCTAAAAATTATCCATATTCAGGACATAGCAATTATGATTTAACATCGTGGAATGGTAAAAATGCTGGTAAAAGCCCAAGAACAGTAGGTACAAAAATGCCTAATGAACTAGGAATTTATGACATGACCGGTAACGTTTGGGAATGGTGTTGGGATTGGTACAACGAGTATTACTATAATTACGGTCAAGATGTTGATCCAAGAGGTCCAGATAAAGGAGTGAACAGATGTATAAGAGGAGGAAGCTGGGATACTATGGATCCATATTTAAGAATAGCGAATCGTTCTAATGTTTTCCAGAGAGACTCAAATGGATATTATGGGGTTAGAGTTGTAAAAAATGCAAAAAAATAATTTCTTTTTACTGTATAGTTTATAATAAAACTCTATTTTTGCAAAAAATAAATTTATTAAAAAATGGCAAGTAATAGAACTTTCACAATGATTAAGCCAGACGCTGTTGAGGCAGGTCACATTGGTGGTATCTTAAATATGATCACTGAAGCTGGTTTCAAAATCGTATCTTTAAAATTAACTCAATTAACAGTTGCTGATGCTCAAAAATTCTACGCTGTTCACGCTGAAAGACCTTTCTACGGTGAATTAGTTGAATTTATGTCAAGAGGTCCAATCGTTGCTGCTATCTTAGAAAAAGATAACGCTGTTGAGGATTTCAGAACTTTAATTGGAGCTACAAACCCAGCAGATGCTGCAGAAGGAACTATCCGTAAAAAATATGCAAAATCAATTGGTGAGAATGCTGTTCACGGTTCTGATAGCGACGAAAATGCTGCTATTGAAGGAGCTTTCCACTTTGCAGGAAGAGAGCAATTCTAATCAATAAAATATTGATACTTAAAAACCGATTCAAATTTAATTTGAATCGGTTTTTTTATTATCTAAACACTAAATCTTTTACTAGATTTTCGCCTAGCTCTTCGTTAAGCATTTTAATTATCTTTTGGCGCCCGTAGCTTAATTCTTCCCTAATAATTGCAGAAGATAGAGCTACATACACCGTAGTTCCTTTAAGTTGTATGGCGTAGGTATAGCTGTTAACTCCAGGGCCCATTACTTTTAGCCAAGTATCTTTAATGTTATTTCGGTTAATACCCTTAGATAACTTTTTATTTTGTTCCATAAAAAGTTTTAAAACCTCGGATATTGAACTTTCATCATTATTTAAAGACCGTCTTCTGTCTGAAAATTTTTTAGCAGCCATTAATTATTTTTGAGTATTAATAGTTTCGTATTTTTTATAATGATATATAACCTCGTTATCGTTTTTTACTTTAAAATCAGTAGCATTAATTTCAACCACCTCTTCAGACCATTTGGCATATGGGGTTTCGTAATTAAGTTTTATGATGCCAGCAGAGTCCGATACTTTAAAATTTTCTACAACTCCATTGGTTAAGTATTCTCCGCTTAATTGTGGCATTCCTTTTTTACGAGTTCCAACAGTTAATTCGGGGTTAATTTCGAAATTATCTACGCTTAAATTTATTTTATAATCTATGGTTTTACCATCAGCTGTTTCTACCTCTTTAATTTCCCAAAAACCGTTTAAATGTTGTAAATCGGCTTTGTTTACAGATGGTTTACATGAGATAAAAGCTAAGGATAAACTTAGTATGGCGATATAGGATTTCATAATTTTATTTTTTACAAAGGTACATGTTAATATATAGAATTTAAACTTAAAATAAAAAAGCTTACCATGATTATGATAAGCTTTTTATTATTATTTAAAGAATGAATCTACGAACTCAAACTTATTGAATACTTGTAAATCCTCGATTCCCTCTCCTACACCAATATATTTAACTGGAATTTGGAATTGGTCTGAGATACCGATTACTACTCCACCTTTAGCCGTACCGTCTAACTTAGTTACCGCTAAACAAGTTACGTCTGTAGCAGCTGTAAATTGTTTTGCCTGCTCAAAAGCGTTTTGCCCTGTAGAACCGTCTAATACTAAAAGAACGTCGTGAGGTGCATCCTCAACAACTTTTTGCATTACTCGTTTTACTTTTGTAAGCTCGTTCATTAAACCTACTTTGTTATGTAAACGTCCGGCCGTATCAATGATAACTACATCTGCGTTTTGTGCCACAGCAGACTGTAACGTATCAAAAGCTACAGATGCAGGGTCAGATCCCATTTGTTGACGAACAATTGGTACGCCTACTCTATCGGCCCATATTTGTAATTGGTCTATGGCTGCAGCTCTAAAAGTATCGGCTGCTCCTAAAACCACGTTTTTACCTGCTTTTTTAAACTGATAGGCTAATTTACCAATGGTTGTTGTTTTACCTACTCCGTTTACTCCTACCACCATTATAACGTAAGGTTTATGGTTAGATGGAATTTCGAACTCAGTAGCCTCACCGCTATTAGTTTCTGATAGAAGTCCTGCGATTTCTTCTCTTAAAATTTTATTTAATTCGTCGGTGCCTAAATATTTGTCACGCGATACACGTTCCTCGATACGTTCAATTACTTTTAAAGTTGTGTTTACACCAACGTCTGATGAAACTAAAACTTCTTCTAAATTATCTAAAACCTCATCGTCAACTTTAGATTTACCAGCAACAGCTTTGGAAAGTTTTGAGAAGAAAGATTCTTTAGATTTTTCTAATCCTTTGTCTAAAGTTTCCTTTTTATCGGATGAGAATAAACGTTTAAAAAAATTCATAAATATGTATTTGTTTTCTGTTTACAAATATAAGGAATTATTGAAAATTCTCTAATTATTATTAATAATGCAAAATTATTATTTTATGCCCTTTTGTTAGCTTTTAGCCCTGATGGTAGCGGTATCCTTTTGTTTTAAAAACAAAAGATTTAGCGGACAGCAGGACCAAGCCATTATTTGATGTACTAGGATTACTGCTCCTAATTTTTTGTTTTATTGATACTGTCTAACACTTTATTGTTTTGGGTGTTTAGGGTATCTGTTTGTGTTTTACGTCGTGGCTCTGGGGCAACTAAATTTTTGAGTTCGCTCTCCTCGGCAAAGGTGTTGTCTTGTTTGTATTTACCGGTTGAGATTTCGAAATTATCTGCAGTACCTGTAATTTTCATGGGTACGTTGATTAATCCCATTGGCGGAAGCCCGAGTCTAAAACCGATGTTTAGTTTTCCGTCCATGGTCACTTGCCCCTCTAATTTACCACGGAAACCGGCCATTTTCATGGTTACTGGCGTAATGGTCATTACGTTGTTTTTTATGGTAGAGTGGATGTCGATTTTATTAAAAGAGGCTTTATCTAGGTCTGCGGCATCGGCTTTTTTAGCTACGTGTTCTAAAATTTTAAAGTTTTTGAATTTGATGTCCTCTAATGTCAATGTTCCTTCACCCTCTATGGCTTTGAAATCAATTTCCATATTTTTATCGATGGATCCTGCTAAAGTATAATCTAAGGAAACTAAACCGTAGGCATCTTTTGCCATGGTTACCATTTGTGCAAAGATTGGAATCTCTTTATAGGCGCGCTGTATATCGAAATTTTGTGCTTTAAACTTGGCGTCGTATTTTGCTAAATATCTGTGTTCTGCTTTGTAAACTCCGCTCATGGCAATTTGTGTTCCCGCCATCTCGAATGTTGCGTTAGAAAAGTCAATTTTACGGTCTTTAACAAGTAACTCTCCGTTAAAATTGTTCATTTTATAGGTGTCAAACTCTATTTCTTTTACGTGTGCAGTTACTTTAAGATTGGCAGTTCCTGGGATTCTTAAAACTTTAGCTTCTTCTTTAACCTCAGGTGTTTTGGTTAAATTTTTTAAAGTATCAGCTTTTTGTAATTGTTCATCATCGGCTTTTTGATCAGCGTATTGGCTAATCATGGCTAAAAATTCATCTGCTTTTAAATGGTTACTTTTTAAATCGATAGTGGCATTTAATTTTTCTTTCTTTTCTCTTAAAACCTTACGATTAAACCAAAAACGTAGGAAATTTTCTATATCCCCAGATAAAACCATATCTGATTTTCCGTAATTTAAAATAAAATCCTGAAAACGCATTTTGTCTTTTCTGAACATGAAAGTTCCGGATGAAATTTGGAAATTTTCTGGAAATAGCTTGCTGGCTATTTTTACATTTGAGGCAACCATTTTACCTTTATTCTCAATATTTGCCCAATTTTTAGCATCTAAGTCCTTTTTAGAACCTTTAGCAAATAAGTTGGATTGAATGGTCCCAACGATGTCCATATCTTTAACAGGGAAAATTTTGGTTAATTTACCAATGTCGAGTAAACCTTGTACGTTTATATCGTAGTTTAAGTCTCTTAAATTATTAACCTTTCCTGTTACTTTAAATGGCGAGCCAGCCATGTCGAACTGTACTGGGTTTATAGTTATTGAAAGATCCTCAGCCGAGCCTTTTTCGCTTACAATTTGTGTGGAAATATTTACATTTTCCAGCGGCATTGTTGGGAACTTTAATGACCTTACATACCCGTTTTTAATTATTACCGATGTATTGGATGTTGGATATTTTTTTGCTTTAGAATTCAATATTCCATGGGCGCTAACTTTTAAGTTTAAATCTCCTTTAACCTCTAAACTATCTAAAGGATAAATTTTATTAATCTCTGCTAAATCAAACTTAGATTCTAATTCAGTATCTATATGAAAGGGATACAGAGAGTGTAATTCAAAATCACCTCTGATATAATTTTCTAATGCCTCAACATTAATATTTGAAATTTTCCCTGTTACGTTTCGTAAAATACTATCCTTAGCAAAAAGTTGTAAATCCATATTAATGTTTTTAATTGGATCTTTTTTTGCTTTGTTTTTAAGGTATCCGTTTTTTAAACTTCCGCGGAGCGTAAATTTTGGGATCGATTTAATTATGGTATCTACTTTATTGAGTCTAGGACTAAACCCAAGACCGCGCATAAATGTACCTTTAGCGTTTAAGTCTAAGTTAACTTTTCCTTGGATATCGTGTTTGTCTAAATGTAATGCATCCTTTAGTTTTGCTAAATCTAAAGTTGTTTTAACATCACTTTCAATATCAAGCGTTTTATAACCTAAAGAGTGAAAATGAATTTTGGGTTGATCTCCCGCTAAATTGAATGAAAAATTTTCGACGTCTAACTTAAGATTATT
>CAVBJB010000135.1:0-5828 GCA_963595625.1 Lachnospiraceae bacterium
GCGTTAGGGATAGGAGCGGCATCCTTTTGTTGGTGGCTGAGGTTCTCGAAGCCACAAGACAAAAGATACAGCGGATAGCCCGCCCCGAGCTTGCACATATTATATTTATATCACAGCTTATAAGCGAGGGAACGCCCAAATGAGTCATAAAGTCTAAAGTCGTAAAGTCGAAAGTCTAAAGTCGAAAGTCTAAGGTTGAAAGTCTAAAGTCATGCAATAGTTTTTTTTATACAGATATATAAAAAAATCCCGAGCTTAAAAAACTCGGGATTTTGTTTATGTTGTTTTGGCTATCTACTAATAATACGTATAACGACGTACTTTAGCAACGTATTTAGCTAAACGAATTACTTGGTGAGAGTATCCATACTCGTTATCATACCATACGTAAAGTACTACGTTTTTACCGTCTTTAGATACGATGGTTGCGTTACTGTCGTAAATAGAGGGTTGAGATGTTCCAACAATGTCTGAAGATACTAACTCATTGTTCATTGAGTATTTGATTTGCTCTACTAATTTTCCTTGTAAAGCGTATTTTTTCATGGTGTTGTTGAAATCATCTCTTGTAGTTTCTTTACCTAATTCTAGGTTTAATACTACTAAAGATCCGTTTGGAACGGGTACACGGATGGCGTTAGATGTAAGTTTACCTGCTAATGCTGGTAGTGCTTTTGCTACTGCGCTTCCGGCTCCTGTTTCTGTAATTACCATGTTTAGAGCAGCTGCACGACCACGACGGTATTTTTTGTGCATGTTGTCTACTAAATTTTGGTCGTTTGTGTAAGCGTGGATAGTTTCTAGGTGACCTTTTACTACTCCGTAAGTTTCCTCAACCGCTGCTAAAATTGGTGTAATAGCATTTGTAGTACATGATGCTGCAGAGAAAATATCTACTGTATCTGGGTTGTACTCCTCGTGGTTTACTCCGTGTACGATGTTTGGACATCCTTTACCTGGTGCTGTAAGGATTACTTTTGATGCTCCTTTAGCTGTTAGGTGACGTGCTAGGGCTACGTCGTCTTTAAATGCTCCTGTATTGTCGATTACTAATGCATCTTGAATACCGTAAGCTGTATAATCAATATCTTCTGGTTGTGCTGCAGAGATCATGTGTACTGTAGCGCCGTTGATGATAAGTGCGTTGTTTTCTAGATCTGTTTGTACAGATCCAGCAAAGTCTCCGTGTACTGAGTCGTGACGTAAAAGAGAGGCACGCTTTTCTAGAGAGTCTTCTGTGTTTTTGTCGCGTGTTACGATAGCGCGTAAACGCATTTGTTGTCCTTTACCTAATTTAGACATTAACTCGCGCGCAAGTAAACGCCCAATACGTCCAAATCCGTAAAGTACTACGTCTTTAGGTACGATGTTTTCGTACTCTTTAGCGTCTTTAAGTTTGTCTACTACAAAGGCTAAAGCGTCGTCGTATTTATTGTCTTCTAAATGATATTCGTACGTAAGTTTCCCGATATCGATACGTGCAGGTGGCAGGTTAGAACTTTGGATAGCTCTTGCAATCTCTACCGTGTCGAAAACGTTAATTGGTTTTTCAACAAATTTAGCAGCATATTCGTGTAAGTTAATAATGTCTGATACGTTACGGTCTAAAAGAGGGTTACGGAAGATAATTAACTCGATAGAACGATCAAACCAAAGGTCGCTCACGATTTTAATTAATTCTACACAAGCTTTACGTCTGTCCGCTTGGAAAGCTAATTCTTGCTCGTAGATGTTGTTTGAAATATCCATGTTGAATTTTTGTGTTGTTATATTAGCGCAAAAATATCATTTTTAAAGAATTAAAGAAAGAATAAAGCAAAAAAAAAGCTCAGAAAACTGAGCTTTTTTGGTATTAAGGATGTATTACATATACATTGAATTCAGAGTGTTCGTCGTGATCGTATGTAACGATGTAAGGGATAGAGTTAGTGTCTATGGTAGTTGAAGTACCAGAATTGTAAATATCATTACTTCTGTATCCAAATCCATAGAACTCGATTTTATAATCACCAGCTGGTATAAATGCTGTTGTACTTAAATTTAAATTTAAATCAATTGTTTTTAGATATTCTTTAATACACTCTGATAGATCTGAATCTGGGTCTGTAATATTATCGATACAATCTTGATCATACACTGAGAGTGCTTGAGCTGAATAATGTGCTGAGTGCTTAGTGACCTTATGAATAATATTGTTGTTTTGGTCTTTTACAAGCATTTCAATACCGTAGTTTCTGGCTGATTCATTAGAAAACGTCTCTAAATTTGTATCCTTTAAAGATAATCTAGGTTGAAATGATATAAATAAAATCCCATCTGAATTATTCGTGAAATTTAATTCACTTCCAATTTTTTTTGTTGTTTTAATCTGAGTAGTTTTAACAAACATAGTATCTCTAGGAAAAACAGCATTTGAATTGGTACCATTAGATTTAAATTCGTAAATAACCTTAACATCCTCAGTAGTTACTAAAGTACCATTTTTGTCAGCATATACTCCTTTTTTAGCACTATTATTGTTTTGGTTAGTTGCATTTAAACCATCTATTCGTAATTTACTAGTTGGTTCAGCAATGTGTAATTCTCTTTGCGGATTTTGTGTTCTGATACCAACCTGTGCGATAGCCGATCCTGTAATAAGTGTTGCAGCTATAAGATATATAAACTTTTTCATATTTACAGAGGATAAACGGTTATTGAATAATTGTTGTTATTGTTGTCCGGGTTTGTTCTAAAAAAACCTTTGTAATCAGGTTCGCTTTTATTTTCAGCCCCTAAATCGTATCCATAAACTTGCTCGATTGAATATGTTCCAGCAGGTAATCTTAAAAATGTTTCTGTAATAACGGTATTAGGAACACCAGAACCTCCATTATTACGATTAGAGCGATTAAATAAAAATTCATCACTTAGCCCAGATATAATATCTTGCATTCCACCGTTCTCGTCTATAATTTTAAAATATGTGTATAAACGTTTTGTTTCAGAGCTACTGTATAAAGTTGCATTAGCAGTATTATTATTTAATAGTTGTGTAGCAACATCGGCATGATGTAAAAAGAAAGTAAGAGGTGCTTGAATATGTACTAAAGCCTCTTTTTCTAAAACTAAATTGTTGGTAAGAGTATACGAACCTGTAGTTAAATTTTTATTACGTGATCTGTAAAAAGATAAATTAGAAACATCGAAATTAGGGATATCCGCTTTTATATTTTCTGATAATATTAAATCTCCATGTTCATTTACACTTAAAGGAGTTGAGATAATGTCATCCTGAAAATAATCAGGATTGTTAGCTTTATTCAAGCTTTCAACCCTAATAGTAGGAGATATCATTTTTTGTCCTTCTTGTCCAATTGAACTTTCAGTTGGTGTACCCGAAATGTGTAATGATGTTTGGGGATCTTCTGTGAAAATTCCCACTTTTTGTTGAGCGTAGGCACCTACACAAACAAAAGATAAAGTGATTATGGGGATAAAGCGTTTCATAATTATTTTCGGTTAGTTGGGATGGCTACTATTTTAATATACTCGTTAGAGTCATCAGATCCAAATACTGCTTTCTTGTCTCTACGTCCTGAATAGAAACCTTGAATCACAAATTCGTAATTACCAGGTTCTAATAATAAATCTTTGTTTGTAGTTAAGACTGTTTCAGTACGTTGAATTGTGGCTTGTTCTGTGAAGATTTTATAGGTAGTTTCTGCAAATTTTTTATCAAGGATATTATCCATATTTTCAGGAGCCTGTGTAAACATTAAGAATATACCAAAATGATACTCCATGTCACCACCTAGAGTAAACTGAGTAGATGAATAATTTTCCATTTTACCCTCTACAGCTACACTAATGTTTACAATACTTTCTTTATCAATAGTAAAATTTACATTTTTTAGTACAACTGTTGGAACAGCAAAGTTATCACCACCAGTGGCAATACCTACAGATCCTCTAGGGATTGTACCATAATCATTTACAATTTGGTAATTAGTATTTCCTTTTCGAAGCATTAAATCTCCATCTTTAGAAGCATAAACTCTTTGTAATGAATTTACATCAGAGGAATGTGCAGGATTATTTGTAGCATTTAAACCTTCAATTCTTATAGTTGGTTCTATAACTTTTACAGTTGTTGTGCCAACATTAGGTGCTGTACTATATGGGGTTGGAGTTCCCGAAACATGAAGTGCCTGTTGTGGGTCAGAAGTATTTATACCCACTTGACTATATGTCATAACAGGTAGTAAACTACATGTTAATAAAAGTAGTCTTTTTTTCATAAGAAATATATTTAG
Organism: Lachnospiraceae bacterium; assembly: GCA_963595625.1. GTDB lineage: Bacteria > Bacteroidota > Bacteroidia > Flavobacteriales > Flavobacteriaceae > Flavobacterium. Next base: position 4,296 of record CAVBJB010000135.1, read on the forward strand.
GTTAATGAGCAGTTTGGTTGGGTTAGGGCAAATTTACAAAAAAATATGTAAAATACTTATTTTAATGGTATTAATTCATAATTTATCGATATAGGATTGGCTAAAATGGTAATTAACCAAATCTGTAAAATAATATGTATCAATAGGTTAACGTCTTAAAAAGATAATTTAGTTTAAATTTTAACATTTAGACTAAGTAAACAAAAAAAACACTCAATATTTTGAGTGTTTTTTTTGTTTTTATTACGGTTTTAGAGTATTAATTGTAATTGCTGACCATTTTTAGTAATGATTTCCAATCTTGTTTTTTGATTTTCTTTTTTAGCACTTAATAATTGTGATGCTTGTTGTGCATTTTTTATTGCATAACCGTCAATACTTGTTACGATACTGTTTTTAAGAATGTCTTCGTAATCTTTAAAATCTGAATTTTCGATTTCAGATATTTTAACACCAGATTTTATGCCATATTTTCGCTGTTCAGCTTCTGAAATATCATCAAATGTAATTCCATTATGTTGCAGTTTAACTAGCTCTTTTCTAGACAGTTTTACTTGCGTATTTTTTTCTTTATTATCTCGGATAAAGGTAACATTAACTACATCATCCGGACGTTTACTATTTAAATAAGAAGCAAGTGCAGAGAAACTGTTGATTTTTTGATCGTCTAATTTTACAATAATGTCACCAGATTTTAATCCTGCTTTTTCAGCTCCTGAATTTTTAGTTACTTTATTTACATAAAAACCTTGCGTATTTTCAACTTTAAGTTCTTTGGCAGCCATTGCATTAAGCTCGCCACCTTCCACACCTAATGCTGCGTGTTGTACATTACCAAATTGCATTAAATCTTCTATAATTTTTTTTGTAATGTTAGAAGGTACAGCAAAAGAATAACCAACGTAGGAACCAGTTGTTGAAGATATCATGGTGTTGATACCTATTAATTCTCCACGAGTATTTACTAAGGCTCCACCTGAATTTCCTGGATTAACCGCAGCATCTGTTTGAATAAACGATTGAATACCATCATTAGTTAAATTTCTTGCTTTTGCAGAAACAATACCTGCTGTAACAGTTGAATTTAAATTATAAGGATTTCCTACGGCTAGAACCCATTCTCCTACACGTATTGAATCAGAATTACCGAAAGTGGCATATGTAAACTTATCCTTAGTATCCAATTTTAAAAGCGCGATGTCCATTTTACTATCAGTACCAATAACTTTTGCTTTATATGTTTTATTATTGTTTAAAGTTACCTCTAGTTCGCTCGCGTTTTGAATTACGTGATTATTGGTTACAACATAACCATCTTCCGAAATTATTACACCAGAACCTGTACCAATTTGTGTACGCTCTTTTGTTTGTGGTTGATAACCGTAAATCCAATCCTGGATACTGTAAGTTTGATATTTGGATACCGTGATGTTTTTTACGTGAACTACAAAATCAAGCGCAGTTTCTGCTGCATTACTAAAATCAGTTGATTCTGCTCCAAAATTTACGTTCCTCATGGATTGTTCTGAAGCT
>CAVBJB010000136.1:0-5823 GCA_963595625.1 Lachnospiraceae bacterium
ACATTGTACTTGTATCTTTAAAATTAACATATTTTGCAGCACATCTATTATTTACATATTCCTTAGGAATTTCATTTTCAAAATATACCGTATACCCCTCCTTTGTCAAAAATTGTTTAGTAAAAGTATGTAAGTTATATTTATCAAAAGTTCCAAATTCGGCTAAATTATTTTCAATAATTATTATTTTATCTTGTGCATTAACCCAAGGTGAACACGCAAGTAATGCAACAATTAAAAGTTTTTTCATAGTTATAAATAGTTTTTAAGTTCTGCTAATTTATTAATTATTATGCATTCTTTATGATTTGCTTGGTTAAATTCATCAAAATGAATAGCCTGCATTCCTACTTGAATTGCCCCACGTACATCTGCATCAATACAATCGCCAATCATAAGGCTATTTTGTGGATTTATACCCTTAAGGGCGTGATTAAAAATTATAGGATTAGGCTTTTTATACCCAGTGGACTCAGAATCTGTTACCGACTTAAAATAAGGCAATAGTAACGATCGATCCATTTTTTTTATCTGTACATTTTTTAACCCATTTGTTATAATATGTAAATTATAGCGTTTAGATAAATATTCTAAAACCTCTAGCGCATCGGGATATAAAATATTAGAGGTTGGTAATAAGTCAATATATTCCTTAGCCATATCCTGTATTACCTCATCCAAAACATCCACTTGTAAGGCATTAAAACTCTCTTTTAATCTTAGATACCTCAGTTCTGAATGTGTAATTTTATCCACCCTATAAAGTTCCCAATAGCGTTTATTAATCTCAGGATATACAACTAAAAAATCATCAACTGCCACAGGCAATTGATGATTTTTAAATATAGTTTGAAACGCTACAGCAGAGTTCTTTTCAAAATCCCAAAGAGTATGGTCTAAATCAAAAAATACATCTGTTATATGTTGTAGTTTCATTATTTAGCCCCTTTAATAATTACTGCATTTTCAATATGGTAAATCCAATCGTCAACATCGTTTTCGTTGAATCTAAAGTTACCTTCTAAAGTAACGTATTGGTCGGTTTTTAATTTTGGCGTTTCTCCTTTAAAAACAATCCCCATAATAGTTTCTGGACCGGCTTGACCACAGAAAAAACAAGAAGCAAAAACATTTTTACTTAAGGCATACGTTTTATTATCAATTGGAACAATAAATCCCGTCATTCTAATTTTTTGTCCTTTTAAACTTTTAAGCTTTGTGTTTACAACCGGAAACGAAATTTCACCGTAACGCGGGTCTTTTCTAGAAACAAATTTAATTTGCCCCAATAAGTTCCAAGTTAATTCCTCAGGATCATTATATAAGGTAGTAGTTGTAAAAGACGGCAATAAACTTGCACGATCAATCGCAATAGATTTTGATTCAGATTTTGGCATTAAAGCATTAACTCCTACAAGAGTTGCTATACTTAATCCTAAAATTAATTTTCTACTAAGCATTTGCTAAAGTTTTAGATATATTTAATTTGTAAGCTTTTATTGCGGGTAATAAAGCAGATATAAAACCTACAGATAATGTTAATAATAATAAATACGACTCTGTACTCCAAATAACCTCTAAGGGATCAAACTTCATTTTAAATTCATCTTGAGAGGAAACCGAGATAAAGTATAGGGCTAATCTACCAAAAATCGTTCCAAAAACAAATCCCACTAGGCATAATAAAATACTTTCTATAAGTACCAATCCAAATAACTCTAAAGGGTTAGCACCAGATATACGAAGTAAGGCAAATTCGTATTTACGTTCCTTTAATCTATTGTATAAGGCAATAAAAATACTAATCCCAGAAAGTAACATAATCCCATAAGCCAAATATGTTAAAGTATCTATTCCAATACCAAACATATTAATTAATCTGTTAATCTCTAAAGCCGGTAAAACAGGTTGCATTTTAGTATTTTCTGCAATTAAACGTGGCCAAGAAAAAAGAGCCATCTTATTTTTAAAAGATAAAATAACAGCAGTAATTTGCTTAGGTTCATGGTCGTGATCATGTACCTCTACAACCTCATCATGATCATGATCGTGATCGTGATCATGGTCGTGTTCGTGTTCGTGGTCATGAGGTATAGCGTTAGTATTAGTTGTAGCCTCCTCACCGTGTCCGTGTCCACTTTCATGGTCGTGCACTTTCCAAACGGTTTCTAAATCAGATATAATTAAATTATCCAAAACCGATCCGTTAGGCTTTAAAATTCCAACAACTTTATATTCACTATTTTCATGAACCTCGCCATGTTCGCTATCACCATGAGAACCTAAAAAAGAATCACCAATTTTAAAACCCAAATTCGCAGCTAATTCTCCTCCTAAAACAACCTCTAAAGGCGCTTTAAAAACAGAACCATCGGCAAACGCTCCTTCATATTTTAAAATATAAGCCTCTGTAGTCCCTAAAATTTTATAGCCTTTGTAATTATCTCCAAAAGAGAGCGGAATAGCCTCTTTAACAAACGGGTTATTCATCCATTTCTGAGCCTCTTCGTAATCAATATTTCCCGTAGGTGCATCAATGTGGTAAACAGAGGAAAGTAAAACTTGTAAAGGAGATCCGTGAGCTCCCAAAACCATATCAATTCCATCAATGGTTTTATTAAACTTTTTATCAAACTGATTTTGTAACAAAATCAAAAGCGTAATAATTGCCACAGAAGCTGTTAGCAAAATCACACTCAACACAGTATTTAAAGGTTTAAACCACAAATTTTTCCAAGCTAATTTTGCAATCATATCAATTCAATTTGGTGGTTAAACTTTTGTTTCAATCTACTATCATGCGTTACAATTAACAACGCAGCATGATATTTTTTAGCTAAATTCTGTAATAAATCAGCCACAATCTCAGCATGATGATCGTCTAAACTACTCGTAGGTTCATCCGCTAAAATTAATTTAGGTTGCGCCATTAAAGCTCGAGCTATAGACACGCGTTGTTGCTGCCCAATACTTAACTCAAACGTATATTTTTCAGACTGCCCCTCCAAACCTAACGTTTGTAAAAGCTCCAATGCCAAAGCTGTATTTTTATTTCCGGTAGCCAACCACGAGGTCATTTCCAGATTTTCCTTAACACGTAAAGACTCAATAAAATGCGAATTCTGTAATATAAGTCCTATATTTTCACCTCTAAAAGCATCCAATTTTGTAGCCTTTAATTGCGTTATATCGGTATCATCAACCACAATACGTCCAGAAGTCGGTTTTTGTATACCAGCTAAAATATGTAAAAGCGTTGTTTTACCAACACCAGAGTTTCCTGTAATCAACAAAACCTCCCCTGCATTACACTCAAAATCAGGAAATGTAAAACCGGTAGTCTCGTTGTAAGAAAATGTTATGTCACTTGTTTTAATCATATAAACTTGGGGATTATCACAGACTGCAATTTAGCAAATTACAAGCAAATAAAGTACGTTTTATTTCATTAATAAATACCATTTGGGCGTTACCCTCGCCATTAAAAAACAAACATTATATAATGTATTCAGCGCTCGGGTCGGGGCATCCGCTATATCTTTTTATTTTTTATCAGCCTTCCACTACGTTCCGCCTTCAAAAATAAAAAGGATGCCGCTCCTACCCCTAACGCAACACTACATTAAACCTTCTTCCGCAAACGAAAAAAAATGTTTTTCAGTAACAATTAAATGATCTAAAACCTGAATATCTAAAGTTTTACCTGCTTCAATTATTTTTTTAGTAATCGATTTATCTGCATCGCTAGGATTTAAATTACCAGACGGATGGTTATGAAATAAAATTAAAGCGGTAGCATTATGCTCCAATGCCTGTTTAAAAATAATTCGCGTGTCAACCACAGTAGCCGTCATACCACCCTTAGATATTTGAGCTTTATATAATACATGATTGGCATTGTTTAAAAACAAAACCCAAAACTCCTCGTGTAACAAATCTGCCAAAACAGGTTGCATGACTTTAAAAGCATCCGCAGCACTCTTTATTTTATCAATTACAGGACCATCCGCTTCACGTCTTCTTTTACCCAACTCCAAAGCCGCAACAATACTTATGGCTTTGGCCTCTCCAATACCTTTAAACTGAATCAATTGTTTTACACTCTGCCTACCTAATAAAGCTAAATCATTATTGTACTGTTGTAGGATTCTTTTAGAAAGTTCAACAGCAGTTTCGTTTCTTGATCCACTACCTATTAAAATAGCAATCAGTTCCGCATCACTTAAAACCGCCTTTCCTTTAAGCAATAATTTCTCACGTGGTCTATCGTCTTCTGCCCAAAATTTGATAGACATATTTTGATTTTCGTTCTCCATCAGCTAAATTATTATTATAATTAAACGTAACATTATCAAAAACTTATGAAAACCACATCTATTATATTTTTTATACTTTTCAATATAGGTTTAATGCAAAACAATTTTAGAGATAAACTTTCTAATGCTGCGCTAGAAATAGTTGATCCCACCGTTGTTTACACCCCAAATTATGTTTCTATAAAATATCCCAACGGAGATGTACCGGCTAAAACTGGTGTTTGTACAGATGTTGTCATTAGGGCTTACAGAAAATTAGGTATTGATTTGCAACAATTAATTCACGAGGATATAAAAGCTAATTTTAGTTTATATCCCAACCAAAAACGTTGGGGTTTAAAAAGTACAGATAAAAACATTGATCATAGACGTGTGCCTAACCAAGAAGTATTTTTTACTCGTAAAGGAGAAAAACTAGCAACAACACAAAATCCAGAAGATTACAAACCAGGCGATTTAGTAGTTTGGCTTGTTGGCAATAAATTGGATCATATTGGCATAGTTACACACAAAAAAAGCAAAGACGGTAAACACCCGCTAATTGTACATAACATAGGGAACGGACAAATTTTAGAGGATTGTTTGTTTGATTACAAAATAACCGGACATTACAGATATCACCCAAAATAAGAAATGATAGTATCAAATGATACTATCATTTTTGTATATTATTGATACTAAACATTTTATTTTTTAGCATATTTTCTAAATGCAGCTATAAATTGATAAATTAAATAGGCAATCCAAATTTTAGAAACATAGTCTATCAGTAAACTCCAAAAGCTAATATTAATATTCTTTTCAGAAGATTGTAAAAAATTATACTTATGTGTAATATCTATGAATGTAAAGTAGTGGTTCAAATAATAACTATCAAATTCAAGTAATACATTTAAACTACATAAGTACAACATATATAATCCAATTGTAGTAAAAATAAACACAGATAAAGTTCGACCAAAAGATTGCCCATGTAGATTAGTGTAATTATTTAAACACAAAATAATTTTATCCCAAACAGGTAAGCTTTCAATATTTTTTAATGCCTCATCGGATACTGCTTTTAATTTATTTGATTCGTAATAATTACCTGATTTTTCTAAAGCATTTTTTAACTGCAAAAATGTTTCGTATCTAACTTTACTGTAGTTTACATCTTTTTTATCCGGATTGTTTATATCCTCAACCGTTAAAAATTTATCGAATTCTTTTAATGTTTCTGGAAAACCACACCCTATAAATTTCACATTCTCAAATGAATTACGGAATAACAATATCTTATTAAAATCATTAAAAAAGAAATTATCAAAAATTACATTGTTAAGGTTAGAATAAACTAAACGAACGTATGAATTTGTACTATTTGGATTTATAGGTTGAATATTATAAAACAAAGCATTTTTGGTAAACGAACAGTTCTCCAAGACTAATTGATCGATTTTACAATGTTCGATGTTAATATTATTTTTAAAATCCCATTTAAATCTTAATTCATTAAATTCAGAAT
>CAVBJB010000137.1:0-5808 GCA_963595625.1 Lachnospiraceae bacterium
AACTTAGGGTTGATACATCAAATTGTGCTAATGAATTTGATTGGTTTAAATTTTTTGATAATACCAATTGTCCTGTAATTGAGTAAATAGATATGGATTGCATTTGTAATGCATCTGTAGCATTAATAAATAATTGTGAAGCTGTTGGGTTTGGATATAGAGATATATTATTATTTATAAAATCTTCAAGAGAAGCTGTAGGTTGTATATTAATATTGTAATCCTCTATTTCTCCATATATTTGATTTGAAGTAGTTGGTCCACACGCATGCTCTAATATATATTGTTGAAAATTACTTGCAGTCGATGCCATTACATATACTCTAAGTCTAGTTGTTCCACTTAGGGCTGTTGTTGGTATCGTTAGGTTATTAGTTACAGTAGAACTGCTTCCTGTACCAATATATAACACTTCGTCTTGTTCAAAAATACCGTTTTGATTATAGTCGATTAAAACAGCTACAGATTCAGAAGTCCATCCTCCACCCACAGTGGCACTTACTGTATACTGAGAACCTTTAATTACATTAGCTGTAAGGTTATCATAATAAGTGTATCCTGTTATTGTGTTCCCACATTGTGAAGCATTTGAAATGTTAGAAAATACAAAATTTGTTATTAAATCACCATCCGTACAATTAAAATTAATTAACGGTGTACAATAGCATTCTGTATAATTTTTTAAAGTAACATTAATTGTGTTACTTGTTGTGGTGCTGCTACCACAAGTTATTTTTAGTCTATAAGCGGCAGCTGTAGTTGTTGCAGTAGTTAAATTTCCACTAGTTGTTGAAACTGTTTGCCAAGTATTACCATTGTCAAGGGATTTTTCCCAATTATATACATATCCATTGCTAAGTGATACATTATGTGAAATTGTAAAATTTACATTAGAACAAACTTGTGTTTCTAGGGTAGAAAGTGCTATACTTGACGGAGGACCTTGACAAGGAGTTGATGAAGCGATATTTAAAGTATAATCAATAGTTTGACCATAATTTGCACTTGTACAAGAGTTTGTAATAGCAGTATTAAAATTTTTAATAATTCTCATTCTGGTACTACCAATAGTTGCAGTCGTTGGAATAGTTATGGAACTACTTGCAGGAGTACCTGTTCCATCATTATTTTCTAATGTCCCTATTTCAAAACGTTCCCCAGTGTCTTCAAAACTTCCATTTCTATTAAAATCAATGAAAACTGTAATGTGATTGATATAATCTCCATCAGTATTACCATTTACAGAAATTGTGTAAGACTGTCCTTGTATAACACTTGTACTGATTGAAGTGTTGTTAATATAGGCTGTAGAGGCAGCTATATTATTATTAATAGTATTAAAAGTAACATTTGTTATGGGTTCTACATAAAGAAATGTGTGGCTACAATAGGTTTGTGCCTTAACACTTATAACCCCTAAAATAAATAATGATGCATAGAATAATTTTTTTAACATAATACATATATTTTTTTGGTTTAGTTAAAAATATAAATTTATGTTAAATAAATCATGTTTTTCTTTATAAAAAAACCGCATGTTTTGTAAAACTATGCGGTTTTCTTTGTTTATTAAGATTTTTATTACAAATGTATTACTTCTCCATAAGCATCAGCTACGGCTTCCATAACCGCTTCACTCATCGTAGGGTGTGGGTGAACTGCTTTAAGAATTTCATGCCCCGTTGTTTCTAATTTACGAGCAACAACTGCTTCTGCAATCATATCAGTAACACCAGCACCAATCATGTGGCATCCTAACCATTCTCCATATTTTGCATCAAAAATAACTTTTACAAAACCGTCTGGTGTCCCTGCTGCTTTTGCTTTTCCTGATGCAGAAAATGGGAATTTTCCAACTTTTATTTCGTATCCTGCTTCTATAGCTTTTTTCTCCGTTAAACCAACAGATGCAATTTCTGGTGTTGCGTATGTACAACCTGGAATGTTACCGTAGTCTAAAGGCTCAACATGTAAACCTGCAATTTTTTCAACGCATAAAATACCTTCTGCAGAAGCTACGTGTGCTAATGCTTGTCCAGGAACAACATCACCAATAGCATAATAACCTGGAATGTTAGTTTTGTAATATTTATCAACTAAAATTTTATCTCTATCGGTTGCAATACCTAAATCTTCTAAACCTATGTTCTCGATGTTAGATTTAATTCCAACGGCCGATAATAAAACATCTGCTTCTAAGATTTCCTCGCCTTTAGCCGTTTTGACAAAGGCTTTAACACCTTCACCAGTAGTGTCTACTTTTTCTACCGATGAGTTTGTCATGATTTTAATCCCAGCTTTCTTTAAAGAACGTTCAAATTGTTTTGAAATATCTTCATCCTCAACTGGTACAATATTTGGCATAAACTCTACTACTGTAACTTCAGTACCCATTGAGTTATAGAAATGTGCAAACTCAACTCCAATGGCTCCAGATCCAACTACAATTAATTTTTTAGGTTGTGTTGGTAAAGTCATTGCTTGACGGTATCCAATAACTTTTTTACCATCTTGAGGTAAATTAGGTAATTCTCTAGAGCGTGCTCCAGTTGCCACAATTACGTGATCTGCAGTGTAAGTTTCTACTTTACCATCTTGTAAAGTTACTTCTACCGATTTACCAGCTTTTAATTTTCCGTAACCGTATATTACATCAATCTTATTTTTGTTCATTAAGAACTGTACTCCTTTGCTCATGCCTTCTGCAACCGAGCGTGAACGGTTAATTACAGCTCCAAAATCTTTATCTACTTCACCAGTAATAGTAAGACCATAATCAGCAGCATGTTTTAAATAATCAAAAACTTGAGCAGATTTTAATAAGGCTTTTGTTGGGATACATCCCCAGTTTAAACAAATACCTCCTAAATTTTCTTTTTCAATTACGGCAACTTTAAAACCTAATTGCGAGGCACGAATTGCTGTAACGTAACCACCAGGTCCACTACCTAAAACTATAATGTCGTATTTCATAATGCGTTTAATTCTGTCTTTAGTTTATTAGCGAAAATAAATATAATTTTAATAATTATCAATTAAAATTGTTTTGAAATTGAGATTCGTATAATTTTTTGTAATATCCATCGGAAATTTTGAGTAAATCGTAATGATTTCCTTCTTCTATTATTTTTCCTTTATCCATTACAATGATACGATCCGCATGCTGAATGGTTGCCAAACGGTGGGCGATTATTATGGAAGTCGAATCTTTTGTAATCGTTTCAATCGCTTTTTGAATCAACTCTTCCGAGTATGAATCTATAGACGAGGTCGCTTCATCCAAAATTAAAATTTGTGGTTTTGCTACATAAGCTCTAATAAAAGAAATTAATTGTCTTTGTCCAGAGGATAGCATGCTCCCTCTTTCTTTTACATTAAAATCATAGTCTCCCGGTAGCTGCATTATAAATTCATGAGCGCCAATTATTTTAGCAGCCTGTATTACTTCATCCTTTGTAATTTCAGGATTATATAAGGCTATGTTGTTATAAATAGTATCTGCAAATAAAAATACATCTTGCAATACAACTGCGATATTCTTTCTTAAGTCCTCTACTTTAAATTGATAAATGTCTTGATTGTCAATTTTAATTTCTCCAGAATCTATATCGTAAAATCTATTTAATAAGTTTATTATGGTAGATTTACCCGCGCCTGTAGACCCAACAATAGCGATAGTTTCTCCAGGTTTTACATTTAAGTTAATTCCTTTTAAAACTTCTTCTCCTTTTATATAACTAAAATGTACATCTTTTAATTGAATGGCTCCCTGTATTTCTGATAAGGCAACAGTACCGGTTGGTTGTGTAAAATCTTGAGTATCTAAAACTTCAAACACACGCTCTGCCGCAATAATACCCATTTGTAGAACATTAAATTTATCCGCAATTTGTCTTAACGGGTTAAAAAGTAATTGGATAAAAAGTGTGTAGGAAAATAAATCTCCGAAAGTGGTAGTTGAATTCCCGTCAATGATTTGATGCCCACCATACCAAACTACAGCAGCTAAAGTTAAAGACGAAAGAATTTCTGAAACAGGAAAGAATATTGAATTGTAAAGAATGTTTTTTAACCAAGCTTTGTTATGAGCCATGTTAATTTTCTCGAAGTTTTTGTATTCTTGTTCTTCTCTATTAAACAGTTGTACAATCTTCATCCCAGATAAACGCTCTTGTACAAATGTATTTAAATTACCAACCTGTGTTCTAACTTCCTGGAAAGCAATTTTCATCTTTTTTTGGAAGATACGTGTTGCGTAAACTAAAATTGGCATGGTTAAGATTGGAATAATACTTAACTCCCAGTTCATACTAAACATAAAAACTAGTACCACAATCATTTTTAACACGTCCGAGAAAATCATGAATAAACCTTGAGAAAATATACTTGCTATATTTTCGATATCTGACACGGTGCGGGTTACAATTTTACCAATGGGTTCGTTATTAAAGTATTTTACTTTAAAGCCAATAATATGATTGAAAAGTTTTTCTCTAATATCTTTTACAATATCCTGACCTAACCAGTTTGCAAAATAAGTGAACAAAAACTGAAAGGCAACCTCGGCAAATAATACACTCCCCATTAATAAAATATAAATTAAAAGACCATCTAAGTCTTTATCTTTTATATATAAATCTACAGTTTGTTTAAGTAAATAAGGTCTTAATGCGGCAAATAACGAAAGTAATATGGCAAACACAAGTACCCATATAAATTTTACTTTATAAGGTTTTGCGTAAGATAATACTTTAAGTAAGGAATCAGAATTTATTAGTTTCATTAATCTAGGTATGGGTATATAACTTTGGTTAAATAAAGACCATGTGCAGGTACAGAAAATCCAGCTTTTTGTCTGGACTTACTCTCTATTACTTCTCTAAATCCTTGGATAGACAGTTTGCCTAATCCAACATTTATTAAGGTGCCCACAATGGCTCTAACCATGTTTCTTAAAAATCTATCGGCCGTAATAGTAAACATTAATTTATTTCCGTTTACTGTCCAAAAAGCTTCTTTAATTACACAGTTAAACGTATTTACATCGGTATGTGTTTTAGAGAAGCATTCAAAATCTATATATTCAAATAAAATTTGAGCGGCTTGGTTCATTAAATCAACATTTAACGGTTGATGTTGGTACCAACTTCCTTCATTAATAAAGGCGTCTTTATACGTATGGATATGATACTCGTAAGTTCTAGCGGTAGCATCAAAACGAGCATGTGCGTCCTCATGTAATTTAATAAAATCGTAAACTACAATATCTTTAGGTAAAAATGAATTTAATTTCTTAACTAAAACTTTAGCATCAATTTCTTGATCAAAATCAAAATGTGCATACATAGTTGTTGCGTGTACTCCGGCATCTGTACGGCCCGCACCTACAACGTCTATAGTTTGTCTTAATAAGGTTGATAAAGCTTTATTTAAAACCTCTTGTACAGAAATTGCATCGGGCTGAATTTGCCAACCGTGATAGTTTTTTCCGTTATATGCAAATTTTATAAAATATCTCAAAATAGTCATGTATTATTCGTAACTGCAAATATAAGCTATAATCGTAAGTTTTTAGATACATAAAGACACAACCTTAAGTTTTTAGTTATATTTGATAGGTTTATTAATCTATTTATAATTATGAAATTTATTTCGATACTTGTAACCCTACTTTTTTCTTTTATTCTCCAAGCGCAATCTTTTGAAACGTATTTTAAAGATGAAACCATTCGTTTAGATTTTGTTTTTCATGGAAATAATAACCAAACCAAAACCATACTTAATCCTTTGGTTAGTACAGGTAAGTGG
>CAVBJB010000138.1:0-5803 GCA_963595625.1 Lachnospiraceae bacterium
TTAGTAAACGTTTTTAAAAATTTTATATCTTTTTGTGAATATACATTTACACATTGTATTACTAGTACAATTAGCATTAGTTTAAGTTTGGTCATGATTTTATGATTTGGTTACTAGTTTTTTATACTTGTTTTGGGGTATTTCTAAAAATGTATCAGTTATTAAATTTAATTGAAATAGATTAAAAATGTTAATTTTTTATGTTTTATTTAAGAGTTTATGATTTGATTATTTTCCATGTAACGGACGGAGTCGCGTTAGGGATAGAGCAATTGTTGGAGCTCTTAACGTAGCGAAGCGGAGTTAAAGCGACTTGCGAAAGCCCGACGCTGTTTGTAAATTTTTAATTTACAAATAGGGGAACGCCATAAAAAAACCAGTCTTGTTAGGACTGGCTATTTAAGATCATTTGGTTATAGGTAAGGATGGTGTTGTATCCTTTGTTTTTAAAATATTCGGTAGGGTTTGTGTCTGAGACCACCAGTACAAAATCCCCGCCCCAACCGCCAAGGCTTTTTACAAGTCCTTTAAAATCCGGAAATAATTGGGTTTGGATGGTTGGCGTTTCTAATACTTTCGACAAACTATTTTCGTACTCAGTAAGTATGGTTTTAAATGTGGTAAGCGAATTTGTATTTAGTATTTGTTGAGTTTGCTGAGAAACTACTTTAATCTCGTTTTGTAGATTTTTTTGTTTCTTTTTAAAATTTGCAATTGCCTCTTTGCTGTCTCTTTTTTGGTTTAGATAGACAAAATACAGATGCTCTGTAAACTCCGGATTAAACGCAACAGGTGTAACTATGGGTAAGTTTTCTGTTTTTTTATACGTAATTGGTGTGTTGTTTTGAGCACATGCAATATCGTAACCGCTGCCTCCAAAAGAGTTTTTTAAAAGCTCGAACGCGTTTATATTAAACCATTGTGCAATGTTGTTTATAAGGGTAGAGGAGGTGCCTAAGCCCCAATTTCTTGGAAATGTTAGGTGGGTCTCTACGCTATAGCCGTTTTGTAGCACGTCTGGATTTTTAAGATTTGCTTGATATAAAATGTCGACCAAGGTGTTGGTGATTTTATTCTGAAAATCTTGTTTGTGCTGCTTTATACTTTCAACCGGAATTGTTTCTTGATACCATAAACTTTTATCAGCATCGTAGCTTTTCCAATCTAAAACGTTTTGTTGGTTTGGTGTCACTTTTAAATATTGACCAAACTTGGTAGGTAATGCAAATACGGTTGCGCCTTGTAAGACGTAGTATTCTCCTATTATAAAAAGTTTTCCGTTGCTGTAAAAGGTTTTTTGTGGGTTCATTATTTGCGTAAATTTTCTAAAAATGCTACCACTCCGGCATGTGTTACTGTTTGATTTTCGAAATGTTTTACTACGGCGTTACGCTCTAAATCGTTAGCTTGGAATTGATTTAAAATGTTCATTAAATGCATTTTCATGTGCCCTTGTTGAATCCCTGTAGTAGTTAATGAATTTAATGCGGCAAAGTTTTGTGCTAAACCTGCTACTGCAATAATTTCCATAAGCTCCTTTGCGGATGGTTTCCCTAACATTTCGAGCGCAATTTTAACCATAGGGTGTAACGAGGTTAAGCCTCCAACGGTTCCTAAAGCTAATGGGATGTCTAACCAAAAATAAAAGATTCCATCTTCGATTTTTGCGTGAGATAAACTGCTGTACATTCCGTCTTTAGCTGCGTATGCGTGTGCGCCAGCCTCTATGGCTCTAAAATCGTTTCCGGTTGCAATTACTACAGCGTCTATACCATTCATAACACCTTTGTTATGAGTTACGGCACGGTAGGTTTCGACTTCGGCAATTTGTACGGCGTTTACAAACTTTTCTGCATACTCTTTTGGATCTGGAATTTTTTTATCTTCTAGATCTGCAATTGGACACGAAACCTCTGCACGTACCACACAATTTGGAACGTAGTTGCTTAAAATACTCATAATGATTTTAAGATCTTTTTCGGTTTCAGAAAAAGATTCCTCGTTTTGTACTAAGCTTACTAAGGTTTTAGCAAATTGCTCTAAACATGTGTTTATAAAATTGGCTCCCATACTGTCTACCGTATTAAAAGTAACATGTAGTTGGTAGTAGTTTGGTAGTTTGTGGGTTTGATTTCTTAATTTAATATCTAGAATTCCGCCGCCACGTTTTTGCATGTTTTGCGTGATAAACTCTGTATCCTCAAAAAATCTATTTTTATTTTTTAGGAAAAATTGTTCTAGCTTAGAAGCCTCTCCGTAAAAGTTAAAGTGTACTTGTCCAATTTTTTCGGTCCCTAAAATAGTGGTTTTAAATCCCCCTCTTTTAGACCAAAATTTAGCTGCTTTACTTGCCGCAGCAACTACAGAGCTCTCCTCTATAGCCATTGGGATGGTATATGTTTTATTGTTTATTAAAAAGTTTGGTGCAACCCCAATTGGTAAATAATAATTAGAGATTGTATTTTCTATAAATTCGTCGTGAAGCTTTTGTAATTCCTCATTAGAATTCCAGTATTGTTTAATGGTTTGGATAGCAATTTCTGGGTTAGCAAAATGATTTTGAGCTAACCAATTAATTTTATCTTCTTTACTAAGTTTAGAAAAACCGTTGACAGACATGTTTATTTGTTTTTTTGCAAAGATAGGTTTAAAATTTATATGGATTAATTAGAAGATGAAATTCGTCTTTTTTCGATCCAATATTTTAGTTTTTCGTAAAGTTCGTTTCTATTTATAGGTTTGCTTATGTAATCGTTCATACCACTTTCAAAACACTTATCAGCATCATCTTTAATTATAGCTGCTGTTAAAGCTATAATAATGGTTTTTGGATCGAACACTCTAATTTCTGCGGTAGCATCGTAACCGTTTTTAATAGGCATTTGGATGTCCATTAAAATAAAATCGGCTTGGTATTTTTTATGTAAATCAATACCTTCTTGGCCGTTGTATGCTTTAAATATTTGAGCATTAGGAAGCATCTTAGTTATAAGCGTTGTGGTGAGTAACATGTTTACTTTGTTATCTTCTACAATAATAATTCTAAGAATATCATTTACGGTTTCAAACGTATTTTCGACGGGTAATCTAAAAGGATTTTCTTTTGTTTCTAACGCCTCTTTAATATATTGTTTAAGCTCGTATGTTTTTAACGGCTTAACTTTACGAATTACGTTTTTGTATTCTTTTAAATGATTGGTAGAGGTAGTAGAATTAATAGCACTAATTATTGGAATGTTCCAACTAATAACTTCAGGCATAATTTTAGGATCTGCACTATCAAAATTTGCAATAATTAAATCCACAGCATCTTTGTATTGATATACGCGCTCCTCTTGTAATTCGATATAAGTTTTGATGTTTAATTTGTTAATAGCTTCTGCAAAATAAATGGTATTTTGGTTTACAGAATCTATAATTAAAATATTTTTGATTGTTTTTGGAACTCTGAATTGAGTGGTTTGATAGGGTTTGTAATTGGTTTGTAATGTAAAACTAAATTCGGATCCATGGGTTGCATTAATATTGTCATTAACCTCAATTTTACTTTGCATTAGTTTTAGTAAACGGTTAGAAATTGGCAATCCTAACCCTGTACCTCCATAAATACGGGTTGTAGAATTATCCTCTTGTGTAAAGACATCAAATATTTTTTCTCTATTTTCTGGTTTTACACCAATACCAGTGTCTCTAACATAAAATTTTAGCGTGGTAGTATTTGAAACAGAATCGTCTGATAGTTTTAGTATGCCTAATTCAATATAACCTTCTGCAGTGAATTTTACTGCGTTGGATAATAAATTTACTAAAATTTGTTTGACTCTAACTTGATCAATAAAAATGATTTCCGGAATTTCATCACTAATATTTACAACAAAGTTGATGTTTTTTTTATGAACACTGTATTTGTTCATATCGATGACCTGATTAATTAATTCGTAGAGATTAGTTTCTACCACGTTAATTTCTAATTTTCCAGCCTCGATTTTAGAAAAATCCAGAATATCGTTTACCACCTCTAATAAAGATTTAGAGGATTGATTAATTACTTCAACATACTGGTTTTGTATGCTGTTTAATTTTGTTTTGTTTAGTAAATCTGTAAAGCCAATAATACCGTTTAAAGGCGTTCTGATTTCATGGGACATGTTAGCTAAAAACTTCATTTTAGAGGCACTAGAGGCTTCTGCAATTTCTTTAGATCTGATGGCTTCTTCCGCTAATTTTTTTTCTGTAATATCAATAATTACTCCTTGAATTATTTTTAAACTGTTATCCTCAAAAACTGCTTCTCCATATTCTTCAATCCATAAAGTTTTACCTTCTTTATTAATAATACGTGTGGTAGCGTAATAGGGTTGTCTTTTACGGATGGCTTTACGAATGATTTCTTTAGTTTTGGACGCATCGTCTGGGTGATAAAGATCTGATATGTTTAAATATTTTTGTTCAAAATCTTCATAGGTAAAACCGGTGATGTTTTGTATGGTATTGTTTAAAAATATTTTACGGTAACTGGATGTGTAGTCAAATAAATATACACCAGCAGGAATGTTATTAGCTAAAAGTCTAAATTTTTCCTCACTTTCTTTTGTTGTTTTTTCATTT
This sequence comes from Lachnospiraceae bacterium, assembly GCA_963595625.1. Taxonomy (GTDB): domain Bacteria; phylum Bacteroidota; class Bacteroidia; order Flavobacteriales; family Flavobacteriaceae; genus Flavobacterium. The sequence continues at coordinate 4,609 of CAVBJB010000138.1, forward strand.
AAAATACGTTCAATTGAAGATTGTATGTTGCTAGCGAAAGTAGAAAGAATATTAATTTCGTCTATGGACCAATCTCTAGGTTTTTTACAATCATCAAAACCGATAAATCCATAAAAGCTTTCCTTTACAAAAATGGGTAATATTAAAATGGACTGAATGTCTTGACTCTCTAATGTTTTACGTGTATTGTACTCTTTAATATTACTAACAATTTCAATAAAAGGAATGTTATTTCGCAATTTATACATAAGACCAGGCAGCAGGCTCCAGCTCATGTTTTGTAATTCGGTCATTTGGATAACCGGTTCCACATTGGGTCCGGTCCATTCGTGCATTTGGCTAATGGTTTGTTTTTCATTATCCGACGAGAAAAAGTAAATGCGATCTACTTTAGCGGCTTTACCTATATGGTGTAAAGTAGATTCAAAAATTTCGTTTATATTTTTACTAGATAATAAAAGATGTGTAGTTTTTGCAATTGCAGTTAAAATTTCTGATTTGTAAATGGTTAACTTTTCAGCTTCGTGTCTTTTAATATTTGATAAACCAATGAGCAATACATCGACCACATTTTTACAAAAAACAATTTCCTCATTTGTCCATTCTTTTTCATTCTCTGTACTTTCAAAACTTATAATACCGTCCATTACTCCTTTGGAATAAAAAGGAATATCGATGTATGATTTTAAATTATGAATTTCTCCGTAGTAAGGATCTATCTCTTTACTAATTTCTGGATTTTTATTACTTATAAAAAATAAATTTTGTTTTAGATAATTAAAGTAATTTGGTGTAAGTGATAAATCTATGGTATCTCCTTTAAAGGTTTTCTTTTGTTTTATATCATATAAAGAAATTAGTTCTAAATTATTTCCTTTTTTATACCACAGCGAAAATCTATTGATGTTAAGCATAGGTAATACAGCCTCGGAAATTTTTTTAATTAATTGATCTTTATTTTGATAAGAAATAAAATTAAGACTGGAAATTTCAGTTATCGTAGTATTAAGTAATTTAATATACTCATTACGTTTTCTATCAATTTCAGCAAGTGTTTTTTCTTGCGTAATTTCTCTTAAAATATTAATGAAACCTACTACATTTCCATTAGAATCTCTTTTAATTCGTAAACGCTGAGATACCCAAACAATTTGATTGTTTTTAGTAAGTAATTGACACTCAAAAGTTGGAACAT